>NZ_JBHVAK010000046.1:0-58756 GCF_042667085.1 Nocardia sp. NPDC057353 | reverse complement strand
GGGCGCGCGGCGCGGTCGAGGCCGGGGCGCTGCCCGGGCTGCTGCCGGGCGGGCGCCCGGTGGCCGACCCGGCGGCGCGCGGGCAGGTCGCGGCGGCGTGGGGCGGGGCCGAGCTGCCGGTCTCCGCGGGCCGCGACACCGCAGGAATCCTGGACGCGGCCGCGGAGCTGCGCGCGCTGGTGCTCGGCGGTGTCGAGCTCGACGACCTGCCCGACCCGGTGGCGGCGCGGGCGGCGCTGGTCGCGGCGCCGTTCGTGGTGAGCCTGGAGCTGCGGCACAGCGACGTCACCGAGTACGCGGACGTGGTGTTCCCGGTGGCGGCGGTGGCGGAGAAGGCGGGCACCTTCCGGAACTGGGAGGGCAGGGCGCGGCCGTTCGAGGCGGCGCTGGGCGAGTCGACGGTGCGCCGCACCGCCGCCCCGCTGCCGGACCTGCGGGTGCTGCACGCGCTGGCCGAGGAGATGCGCACCCCGATCGGGCTGCGCGACGTCGCCGCCGCCCGCGCGGAGCTGGCCGCGCTCGGCCGCTGGTCCGGGGCCTCGGTCGCGGCGCCGCGCCACGACCACCCCGAGCTGCCGCACCCGCAGTCCGGCTCGGCCATCCTCACCGGCTGGCGGATGCTGCTCGACCGCGGCCGCATGCAGGACGGGGAGGAGGCGCTCGCCGGGTCGGCGCGGCCCGCGGTGGTCCGGCTCTCCGCCGACACCGCCGCCGAGATCGGGGTCGCCGCGGGCGATCCGGTCACGGTGCGCACCGCGCACGGCGCCCTCACGCTCCCGCTCGATCTCGCCGACCTGCCGGATCGGGTGGTCTGGCTGCCGTGGAACTCGCCGGGCAGCACGGTCGCCGCGGTGCTGCGCGCACGCCAGGGCGAGGTGGTCTCGATCGCCGCGGCCGACGGGCGATCCGATGCGTGACGCGGCCAGGCCCGCCCCGGCGGCGGCACTCCGCACTACCCGAGGAGTCCTGCGATGAACGGCGTGTTCGGCACCGACCCGATGTGGCTGGTGCTGCTGAAAGCGGTGGGCGTCTTCGTCTTCGCCATCCTGATCCCGCTCATCGCGGTGCTCGCCGAGCGCAAGGTGGTGGCCCGCATGCAGATGCGGATCGGCCCGAACCGCACCGGCCCGTTCGGCATCCTGCAGAGCATCGCCGACGGCGCCAAGATGGCGCTCAAAGAGGACATCATCCCGGCGGTGGTGGACAAGCCGATCTACATCCTGGCGCCGATCATCTCGGTGATCCCGGCGTTCATGGCGTTCGCGGTGATCCCGTTCGGCCCCGAGGTCTCGATCTTCGGCCACACCACCGCGCTGCAGCTCACCGACATGCCGGTGGCGGTGCTCTACATCCTGGCGATCACCTCGATCGGGGTGTACGGGATCGTGCTGGCGGGCTGGTCGTCGGGGTCGACGTACCCGCTGCTCGGCGGGTTGCGCTCGACCGCGCAGGTGATCTCCTACGAGATCGCCATGGCGCTCTGCTTCGCCACGGTGTTCCTGCTCTCCGGCACCATGGCGACCTCGGGGATCGTGGCCGCGCAGACCGGGACCTGGTATGTGTTCCTGCTGCTCCCCTCGTTCCTGATCTACTGCGTGGCCATGGTCGGCGAGACCAACCGGGCCCCGTTCGACCTCCCCGAGGCCGAGGGCGAGCTGGTCGGCGGCTTCCACACCGAGTACTCCTCGCTCAAGTTCGCCATGTTCATGCTGGCCGAGTACGTGAACATGGGCACCGTCTCGGCGCTGGCGACCACGCTGTTCCTGGGCGGCTGGCGGGCGCCGTGGCCGCTGAATATGTGGGAGGGCGCGAACTCCGGCTGGTGGCCGCTGCTCTGGTTCACGCTCAAGGTCTGGACCTTCCTGTTCGTCTTCGTCTGGCTGCGCGGCACGCTGCCCCGGCTGCGCTACGACCAGTTCATGAACCTGGGCTGGAAGCTGCTCATCCCCACGGCGCTGCTCTGGGTGATGGTGGTGGCCTCGGCGCGGGTGCTCGGCAACGAGGGCTACCCGGTGCAGACCCCGATCCTGGTGCTGGTCGGGCTCGCGCTCACGGTCGGCATGATCGCGCTGTTCCTGCGCGCGGGCCGAGCAGCCACGGTGCCGCCCGAACCGGACGTGGCCGAGCCGCCGCCCCCGGACTCCGGCAGGCACGGCGCGGTGTACCTGGGGTTCCCGACCCCGCCGGTGCCCGCGGGGTTGACCCACGCCGACGCCGCGACCGGCGGGCTGCTGGAGCCGCTGGCCGGGTTCGCCGTGACGGCGGCGACCATGTTCAAGAAGCCGACCACCGAGTTCTACCCGGAGCAGAAGGTGCCGACCGCGCCCCGCTACCACGGGCGGCACCAGCTGAACCGGCACCCGGACGGGCTGGAGAAGTGCGTCGGCTGCGAGCTGTGCGCGTGGGCCTGCCCGGCGGACGCCATCTTCGTCGAGGGCGCGGACAACACCGAGGCCGAGCGGTTCTCCCCCGGCGAGCGGTACGGGCGGGTCTACCAGATCAACTACCTGCGCTGCATCGGCTGCGGGCTGTGCGTGGAGGCGTGCCCGACGCGGGCGCTGACCATGATCAACGACTACGAGCTCACCGACGACAACCGGGCGGGGCTCATCTACGAGAAGAACGAGCTGCTCGCCCCGCTGGGGCCGGAGATGCAGGCGCCGCCGCACGCCATGGTGCCCGGCACCGACGAGGGCGACTACTACCGCGCCGGGGTCACCGGCGACCTTCCCGATCCCGGCCCGGCAGCCAGGGCGGCGGCTCCGGTCGCCGCAGCCGAGGTGGTCGTCGCCACGAGCGCCGGAGGTGCCCGATGAACGCCCTGCTCGCCGCCGACCTGCCGTCCACCGGAACCGGTGAGGCCGTGCAGTTCTGGATCCTGGCCCCGGTCGCCGTGCTCGGCGCGCTCGGCATGGTCTTCGCCCGCAGGGCGGTGCACTCCGCGCTGTGCCTGGCGGCGACCATGATCACGCTGGCCATCTTCTACATCGCCCAGGACGCGCTGTTCCTCGGCGTGGTGCAGATCGTGGTCTACACCGGCGCGGTGATGATGCTGTTCCTGTTCGTGCTCATGCTGGTCGGCGTGGACTCCGCGGAGTCGCTCACCGAGACGCTGCGCGGCCAGCGGGTGGCGGCGACGCTGGTCGGGCTCGGCTTCGGCGCGCTGTTCGTCGCCGGGCTGGCCCGCGGCGTCCGGGAGGCCGACATCGCCCTCCCGGCCACCGGTTTCCCGGGCCGGGACGTGATCGCGGAGCTGGCCGAGCTGATCTTCCTGCGCTACGTGTGGGCGTTCGAGCTGACCGGCGCGCTGCTCATCACCGCGACCATCGGCGCCATGGTGCTGGCGCACCGCGAGCAGTTCGGCCCGCGGCTGAACCAGCGGGAGCTGGCGCGGCGCCGCTTCCACGGCGGCGGGCTCCGGCCGACCCCGCAGCCGACACCGGGCGTCTACGCCAGGCACAACGCCGTCGACGTCCCGGCCAGGCTGCCGGACGGCTCGTTCGCCGAGCAGTCGGTGAGCACGATCCTGCGCCGGCGCAAGGACAAGGCGCTCACCGATCCGACGGTGCTCGACGAGGAGGAGAACCGGTGAATCCCGCGAACTACCTGTTCCTGTCGGCGCTGCTGTTCACCATCGGCGCCGCCGGAGTGCTGCTGCGGCGCAACGCGATCGTGGTGTTCATGTGCATCGAGCTCATGCTGAACGCGGTGAACCTGGCGTTCGTCACCTTCGCCCGCATGCACGCGAACCTGGAGGGCCAGGTCTTCGCCTTCTTCACCATGGTGGTGGCCGCCGCCGAGGTCGTGGTGGGGCTGGCGATCATCATGACCATCTTCCGCACCCGCCGCTCGACCTCGGTCGACGACGCCAGTCTGCTGCGGTTCTGACATGGATACCGTGACGCTCTGGCTGCTGCCCGCGCTGCCGCTGGCAGGCGCGGCCGTCCTGCTGCTGCTCGGCCGCCGCACCGACCGCTGGGGGCACTGGCTCGGCTGCGCGACCGCGCTCGCCTCCTTCGCGCTGGCCGCGGTGGCCTTCGTGGCCATGCTCGGCCGGGCCACCGCCGACCGCGCGATCGCCGCCGACCTGTACTCCTGGGTCCCGGTGGACGGCCTGCAGGTGGACCTGGCGCTGCGCCTGGACCAGCTCTCGATGTGCTTCGTGCTGCTGATCACCGGCGTCGGGTCGCTGATCCACCTCTACTCCACCGGCTACATGAAGGACGACCCTGGCCGCCGCCGCTTCTTCGGCTTCCTGAACCTGTTCCTCGGCGCCATGCTGCTGCTGGTGCTCGCGGACAACTTCCTGGTGCTCTACCTGGGCTGGGAGGGCGTCGGGCTGGCCTCGTACCTGCTCATCGGGTTCTGGTTCCACAAGCCGTCGGCGGCGACCGCGGCCAAGAAGGCGTTCGTGGTGAACCGGGTCGGCGACACCGGCCTCGCCGTCGCCATGATGGTCATGTTCGCCACCTTCGGCTCGGTCGACTTCGGCACCGTCTTCGCCGGGGTGCCCGCCGCGAGCGAGGGCACGGTGCTCGCGCTCGGGCTACTGCTGCTGCTCGCCGCCTGCGGCAAGTCGGCGCAGGTGCCGCTGCAGTCCTGGCTCGGCGACGCCATGGAGGGCCCGACCCCGGTCTCGGCGCTCATCCACGCCGCCACCATGGTCACCGCCGGCGTCTACCTGATCGCCCGCTGCCACGCCATCTACGACCTGTCGGCGGGCGCGCGGCTGGCGGTGGTGCTGGTCGGTGCGGTGACGCTGCTCTTCGGCGCGATCATCGGCTGCGCCAAGGACGACATCAAGAAGGCGCTCGCCGCCTCCACCATGAGCCAGATCGGCTACATGGTGCTGGCCGCCGGGCTCGGCCCCGCCGGGTACGCCTTCGCCATCCTGCACCTGCTCACGCACGGCTTCTTCAAGGCCGGGCTGTTCCTCGGCGCCGGGTCGGTCATGCACGCCATGAACGACGAGACCGACATGCGCCGCTACGGCGCGCTGCGGGCGGCGCTGCCGATCACCTTCGCCACCTTCGGGCTCGGCTACCTGGCGATCATCGGGGTGCCGCCGTTCTCCGGGTTCTTCTCCAAGGACAAGATCATCGAGGCGGCCTTCGCCGAGCCGGGCGCGGCCGGGATCGCGCTCGGCGCGGTCACGCTGCTCGGCGCCGGGCTGACCGCGTTCTACATGACGCGGGTCATGCTGCTCACCTTCTTCGGCGAGCGGCGCTGGGCCGAGGACGCGCACCCGCACGAGGCGCCCGCCTCGATGACCGGGCCGATGATCGTGCTGGCCTTCGGCTCGGTCGGCGCGGGCGGGCTGCTGGTGCTCGGCTCCGGGCTGCAGACCTGGCTGGCCCCGGTGGTCGGCGAACCGCACGGCCACCACGCGATTCCGGCCTGGGTGGTCACGGTCATGGCGCTGGCCACGGTCGCGGTCGGCGTCGCGATCGCGGTCCGGCTGTACGGGCGGCGCCCGGTGCCGCGCACCGCGCCCGAGCCGGTGTCGGCGCTGACCACCGCCGCACGGCGGGATCTCTACGGCGACGCGGTCAACGAGGCGGCGTTCATGCGGCCCGGGCAGCACCTGACCCGCTCGCTGGTGTTCGTCGACGCCCGCGGCATCGACGGCGTGGTGAACAGCACCGCGGCAGGCATCGGCGGGCTCTCGGCCCGGCTGCGGCGCGCACAGACCGGTTTCGTGCGCTCCTACGCCCTATCCATGTTCACCGGCGCGGCCCTGGTGGCCGCAGCCCTGCTGGCGGTGAGGATCTGGTGAGCGATTTTCCCTGGTTGACGGTGCTGTGGCTGGTCCCGGCGGCGGGCGCGCTGCTGGCCGCGGTGATGCCCGCCGCGCGCCCGGCCGCCGCGCGCTACGTCGCGCTCGGCGCGGCGCTGCTCACCCTGGCGGTAGCGGTGGTGGTCGCGGTCGGCTTCACCCCGGGCGCGGACCGCTACCAGTTCGTCGAGGAGCACGAGTGGATCCCGGCCTTCGGCGCAGGCTACACCCTCGGCGTTGACGGCATCGCGCTGGTGCTGGTGCTGCTCACCGCCGCGCTCATGCCGCTGCTGCTGCTCGCGGGCTGGCACGACGACCGGGCCGCGGGCGCCGGGCCGCGCGCCGCGCACACCTACGTGGCGCTCATGCTGGTGGTCGAGGCGATGGTGCTGCTGTCGTTCACCTCGCTCGACATCCTGCTGTTCTACGTGTTCTTCGAGGCCATGCTGATCCCGATGTACTTCCTCATCGGCGGTTTCGGCCCGCGCACCGGCGACGAGCAGGCCAGGCAGCAGCGCTCGCGGGCGGCGGTGAAGTTCCTGCTCTACAACCTGTTCGGCGGGCTGGTCATGCTGGCCGCGGTGATCGGGCTCTACGTGCTCACCGCGCGCGAGGGGCTCGGCCCGGACGGCGGCGGCACCTTCGACATGCGGATCGTGGCGGAGGCGGCGGCGAACGGGCAGCTCGGCGCGGCCGCGCCGGTGCTGGACGCGCTGTTCCTCGGCTTCCTCTTCGCCTTCGCGGTGAAGGCGCCGCTGTGGCCGCTGCACACCTGGCTGCCCGGGGCCGCGGTGGCGGCGACCCCGGCGGGCGCGGTGCTCATGATGGCGGTGGTGGACAAGGTCGGCACCTTCGGCATGCTGCGCTACAGCCTGCCACTGTTCCCGGACTCCGCGCGCACCTACGCCCCGCTGGTCGTCACCCTCGCGGTGATCGGCATCCTCTACGGCGCGCTGCTGGCGATCGGGCAGACCGACATCATGCGGCTCATCGCCTACACCTCGATCTCGCACTTCGGCTTCATCATCCTCGGCATCTTCGCCATGACCGGGCAGGGCCAGACCGGCGCCACGCTCTACATGGTGAACCACGGGATCTCCACCGCCGCGCTGTTCCTGGTGGCCGGGTTCCTGGTCTCGCGGCGGGGCAGCACGATGATCGCCGACTACGGCGGGGTGCAGAAGGTGGCGCCGGTGCTGGCGGGCAGTTTCTTCGTGGCCGGGCTGGCCACGCTCTCGCTGCCCGGGCTGGCGCCGTTCGTCAGCGAGTTCCTCGTGCTGGTCGGCACCTTCACCCGCTACCAGGTGGCGGCGGTGGTGGCGGCGGGCGCGCTGGTGTTGGCCGCGATCTACATCCTCTGGCTCTACCAGCGGGTGATGACCGGGCCGGTGCGCGCGGAGAACGCGAAGCTGCCGGACCTGGTGCCGCGCGAACTGGTCGTGGTGGTGCCGCTGCTGACCGCGCTGGTCGTGCTCGGCGTGTACCCGAAACCGGTGCTGGAGGTGGTCGACCCCGCGGTCCGCCAGACGCTCACCTCGATCGGCGTGCAGGATCCGGTGCCGACCGTTCCGTCGGCTAACGCCGGGAAGGAACCGAAATGAGTTCTTCGAGCATGCTTCTCGCCGCCGCGCTGCCCGCGCCGAGTATCGAGTACGGGCTGCTCTCCCCGATGCTGCTGGTCTTCGCCGCGGGCGTGCTGGGGGTGCTGGTGGAGGCGTTCGCGCCGCGCCGCTCGCGCTACACCCTGCACCTGGCGATCGCGTTGCCCGCGCTGGTGGCGGCGCTCGTGGCGGTGCTGCTGCTGGCGGGCACCTCGGCCACCGCGGTGGCGGGCGCGGTCGCGGTGGACGGGGTCACGCTGTTCCTGCAGGGCGCCATCCTGGTGGTCGCGGTGCTCGGGGTGCTCTTCGCCGCCGAGCGCGGCTTCCCCGCTCCCGGCCGCGCCCGCTCCGGGCCCGGCACCTGGACCGCGGCCGCCGCCCAGCACGCCGCGCGCCGGGTGGACGCCTTCACCCCGCAGGCCGCGGCGGTGCCCGGCGGCGCCGACGAGGACGCGGCGGCGCGCGCCGGGGTCGCCACCACCGAGGTGTTCCCGCTGCTGCTGCTCGCGGTGGGCGGGCTGCTGCTCTTCCCGGCCTCGAACGACCTGCTGACCATGTTCGTCGCGCTCGAGGTGCTGTCGCTGCCGCTGTACCTGCTGTGCGGGCTGGCCCGGCACCGCCGGCTGCTCTCGCAGGAGGCGGCGCTGAAATATTTCCTGCTCGGCGCCTTCTCGTCGGCGTTCTTCCTGTACGGGGTGGCGCTGCTCTACGGCGCGACCGGCACGGTCCGGTTGAGCGGGATCGGCGACGCCTTGGCCGGGCAGTCCGGGAACGCGCTGCTGGCGCTGCTCGGGGTCGGGATGCTGGCGGTGGGGCTGCTGTTCAAGGTGGGCGCGGTGCCGTTCCAGGCGTGGGTGCCCGACGTCTACCAGGGCGCCCCGACCCCGGTGACGGCGTTCATGGCGGCGGCGACCAAGATCGCGGCGATCGGCGCGCTGGTGCGGGTGCTCGTGGTGGCGGTGCCGTCGCTGCGCGACGACTGGCGGCCGGTGCTGGCGGCGGTATGCATCGCGACCATGGTGCTCGGCGCGGTCATGGCGGTCACCCAGACCGACGTGAAGCGCATGCTGGCGTACTCGTCGGTGGCGCACGCCGGGTTCCTGCTCACCGGCGTCGTCGCGGCGGACGACGCGGGCACCGCGGCGCTGCTGTTCTACCTGGCCGTCTACGGCCTCGGCACGCTCGCGGCCTTCGCCGCGGTGGCGCTGGTGCGCGCCCCCGACGGCTCGGAGGCGACCGCGCTGGCCGACTGGGCCGGGCTGGGGCGGCGCAGCCCGTGGCTCGCGGGCGCCTTCGCGCTGCTCCTGCTCTCCTTCGCCGGAATCCCGCTGACCAGTGGCTTCGTCGCCAAATTCGCGGTGTTCGGGGCGGCGGCCGGTGCGGACGCGGCGGTGCTGGTGATCGTCGGCGTGCTGTGCAGCGCGGTGGCGGCGTTCTTCTACGTGCGGGTCATCGTGATGATGTTCTTCACCGACCCGCCCGCGGACGGCCCGAGCGTCATCACCCCCGCGCCGACCACCGCGGTGGTGGCGGTGGGCACGGTCGCCACGCTGCTGCTCGGGGTCTTCCCGCAGCCGCTGCTCGACCTGGCCGAGCGGGCCGCCTACTTCGTGCGCTGATCACGCGGACAGGGCGAGCGCGAAGGCCGCGAGCAGCCAGAGCAATTGGTACTGCAGCTGGGTGGGGAACAGGAATGTAGTCATCGGGAATTCCTCCGGGAACGGCGATCCGTTCACGGTAGGGCCGAATTCGGGTGGGCGGTAGCCGTGAATTGTCACCACCCCTTTTCCGTGGGCGGTCGAGACTCCGTCGCGGGATCGAATCCCGGTGTCGCCGGGACCTGTCGGCCCCGGCGCTCCGGTTGCTCAGATCAGCCAGGTGAACGCGGTGGCGAGCAGGTCCCACAGCTGCGGGCGGGCGTGTGTGTGCATCGGCTTTCCCTCCGAGAGTGTGTATTTCGACGCTTTTCACGCTACGGACGGCGGGCCGGAACCGGCAGCCGCGAATTGCCCCGCCCCCGGTTCAGTCGGATAGCGCGGTGGCGTATGTCGCAGAGCCACAGCAGACAGCGGGCAGCGCGGCGCTGCGCAGCAGCAGCGGTACCGGTGCCACGCCCGCCCCGGTGTTCGTCGGGACGGCTGGGCACGGCGCTCACCGGTAGCCGGCGGCGACTCCGTCGATCATCCGCTCCAGGGTTTCCGAGGTCGGGGTGTCGATGACGTCGATGAGGTCGGCCGCGACCGGTACCCGGTGCTGACCGGCGACCGCGGCGAAATCGCCGGTGCGGAAGCCGTGCTCGGCGGCGAGGCGCTGCAGCTCGGGATCGCTGCTGAGCAGCTCGCCGACCCGGTCGCCCGCGTCGCCGAGCGGGATCACGGTGTGCTGGGAGAGCACGGTCGGCGACGGGTAGGCCAGCACCATGCCCGGCTCGGTCTGCCCCGCGACCACCGCCTCCACGAACTGCGATTCGTAGATCCACACCAGGGGCGCCGGACCCATTCCGCCGGAGAGGTATTCCCGGAACGGGCCCTCGCTGGTGCCCTCGGTGCGACCCTGGCCGGCGAAGAGCCTGCCCAGCAGCGGCAGCACCCTGCGCTCGGCGTCCACGCTCGAGACGACGGCGTTGTCGTTGGCGACGAAGCCCGCGACGGCCAGGTACATGGCGGCCGAGTTCGAGGTGCGCGGGTCGGTGGTGGAGACGAGGACGTTCTTGCGCACCGGGTAGGTGGTGTTGCCGGGGATCCGCTCCCATTCGACGTTGTCGCGCACCAGCTGCAGGTAGCGGGCGACGTCCAGGGTCGGCACCGGGCCTGGCCGGATCGCGCCTGCGGCGGTCAACGCCTCCACGATCGGGGCGAAGGTCGCGATGGCCATGGGCGAGGAGAACGGGGTGTACTTGGTGGCCACGTTCTGCTCGCGCTGGATACGGTCGGCCGCCGTCGCACTGGAGGGGAAGACGAATTCGTAGCCTGCCAGGTCCAGGGTGGCGATCTGGCGGGAGCCCGCCGGTTCCACCTGCACGTCCAGGCCGTTGCGGGCGAAGACCTCGGTGACCCGCGGGTCGGCGAAGAACTCCGCCTTCTCCGAGCCGACGAGGCCGCGCACGGTCACCGGGGTCGCCGCGGCGACGGGGGCGGGCTGGTCGCCGCCGGGGCGGGTCGCGGCGATGCCGAGTACCGCGGTGAGGACCAGGACCAGGCCGACGACCAGGGGGACGACCGGGCGTTCGACGGCCCACCTGCGGGCGACGCCGAAGAAACTGAGGTGGTCGTCGGTGGTCTCGGTCGGGGCGGGGATCGTGATGGTCGGGATCTCCGGGGCCGCGTGCCTGGGGCCGGTGCGGGGTCTGCCGTTGCCGTTCGCGGGTGTGCCCGCGATGCCGGCGGGGGTGTCGGCGGGACTCGTCCCGGTGCCGTCGGCGCTGTCGGCGGGGTGCCCCGACTCGGCGGTCGGCGCGCTGACCGCACTCGGCGCGGATTCACCGTTCGGCGCGAATCCAGTACTCCGCGCGGCGCTACTCGGCGCGGGATCGCCGACCACGGCGATCCCCACCGCCGTCGCGTCGGACCCGCGACCCTCCGACGCCGCTTTCGTGACCGACACCGGCTCCGCGGCAACGGCCACCCGCTCCTCCGCGGGCGTCGCCCCGAGTTCGCGGCGCGCGACCCGCTCGACCAGGATCGGGACGAACTCGCGCACCGGGTGCCCGACGAACCGCTCGCGCACGGAACGCACGGTCCGCTCGATCCGCTCGGCGGAGTGCGTGTCCGCGAAGTTCTCCACCAGCGTGCCCGTCACCCGCTGGATCGCCTGTTCCTCGCGGTTTCTGCCGTCCGCCTCGTCACCCACAACGCTCTCCTCACCTCGCCCGAATTCGCCCGCGCGAGGCCGTCCCCCGCCGCCGCGCCGCGGGAACCCTACTACCGGCAGGTGTCCGCCACCTCCGCGTCGGGAGAACCGAACATGTTGCGGGCACGGCTGTTTCGCGGTGCCCGCCACACCGGAAAGCGCTGGTCCGCACCGGAACACGGGTGGCGGCGACCGCGTGGCGAACGAGTCTGGCGCAGCGAAGATTTCACCTTCCCTCCGCCGGGGCGACAGTCGTCGTTCGAGCCGCGTTACCCGCTCAGCGCGGCTGGGCGAGCACCGCGTCGAGCTGCTGTTCGGCGCGCTCGGCCCTGGCCAGGGTCTGGGCGCGGGCCTCGTCCAGCGCCCGCTCGCGGCCCGCCGCGTCGGCCTCGGCCTTGGCCAGGGCGGCCGCGGCTTCCGCGCGCAGCTCGGTCGCCTGCTCCGCCGCGGCGCGCCGGGCCGCCCCGAGCTCGGCCCGAACCGCACCGGTCTCGGCCCGCGCGGCGTCGAGTTCGCCGCGTACGACGCCGGTCTCGGCGCGCGCGGTGTCGAGTTCGGTGCGCACGGCGGCGGTCTCGGCCCGCGCGGCGTCGAGCTCGACGCGAACTGCGGCTGCTTCGGCACGCGCACTGTCGAGCTCGGTCCGCGCTTCGGTGCGCGCGCGGTCGAGCTCTGCGCGCACCGCACCGGCGTCAGCACGGGCGGTGTCGAGCTCGGTGCGCAGCCGCTCCAGATCCCGACGGGTGGCGGCGAGCGTCTCGCCGCGTTCGGCGGCGCTCTCCTCGGCGCGCTGCGCTGCCCGCTCGGCCTCGGCGGCGCGCTGATTCGCCCGCTCGGCGTCGGCGGCCGCGGCGCCGATTCGGTCGACGGCCTCGGTGCGGGCCCGCTGGATGTCGTGGTCGGCGCGCTCCTCCGCCGCGGAGATACGCTGCTGCGCCTCGGCTTCGATGCGCTTCCGAGCATCCTCGAGCTCCGCGCGTGCGGCGGCGACCTGCTCGTCGGCCCCGCTGCGCGCGGCGAAGACGTCCTCGGCAGCCTGCGCGGTGATCCGCCCGACCTCGGCGAGCGCTTCGTCGCGGGCCGCGCCTGCCGCGGCCACCGCCGCCTCCGCCCGCTCGGCCGCGCCCGCGGCATCGTCGGCGGCGGCTTCGGCGGCCGCGCGCGCCTCCTCGGCGGCGCGCCGCTGCTGCTGCGCGTCGGCGGCGGTGACCTCGGCCTCGGCGATCCGCCGCGCCGCCTCGGCCTGGGCCGCCTGCACCTGCGCCTCGGCGACCGAGGGGTCGGCGAGCGTGCCGAGTTCGGCGACCGCCGAGTTCAACGTGGTGCCGAGCTGCTCGGCGAGCGTCCGGAACCGGTCGAGCAGTTCGTCCGCGCGCAGCCGAGCGGCCGTCACCGGCGCACTATCCGTCACAGTGACAGCGGCTTCATTCTGCGCGCTCTCCTGCTGCCGCTGCCGTTCCCGCCACGCCCGCCAACGGGTGTGGTCGGGGTGGTCGCAGTACTCCGACGGCCTGCCGGGGCCCCCGCTTCGGGTGACGGGCCGGTGGCAGCCCGGGTAGTTGCACATGCTCGATGCCACAGGGCGCATCGTAGCCAGGCGGACACCGGTGGCCGGACAGCGCGGACCGCGGGTCGGGTCAGCGCAGGGCGCGCAGGTAGCGGAGCCGGAAGCCGCGCTGCGCGAGGAGCAGCAGTGGGAAGAGGCGGCGCCACGGGCCGCGCCCGGCGGGTGCGGTGAGCGAGCGCAGCGTCAGGTGGACGGTGCCCGCCGGGTCGCGGTGCACGATGAAGGCCTCTTCACCGGAGACCGGGTGCCCGGGCAGGGTGCCGTAGGCGAAGCCGCACCGGTCCGGTTCGTCGACCACCGCGACCACCCGCACCGGCTCCCGGATCGGCCCGAACCACACCCGGTAGTCCGCGCCCGCGACCACCGGTCCGTCCGGGACGACCCGGAAACCGCTGCGCCGCTTCACTTCCCACCGGAGCACCGCCGCGCTCGCCCGCTTCCAGTCTTCGATACCCGCGCCGATGGGCACGGTCCGTTCGTGGCGCCGGTGCCCGGGAAGGTCGAGGTGCCACTCCGGCTCGGCGGGCCGGGTGGCGCCGGGCGGGGAGTAGGTGAGGTCGGTCATCCCCGCGGCCTACGATCCAGCTCGCGCAGCAGTTCGCCCGTGCGACCCCGCCCGGTCGGGGCGGGTGGGTAGCGGTTCAGCACCGCGATCACCGTCGGGCCCGGCGCAACGGCGGCCGGGGGTGCGCCGCCGTCGAGTTCGGCGGCGTGCGCGGCATGGGCGGCGGCGCCGAGGATGTGCCACACCTGCGTGGCCTTCGGGATGGGGTGCAGGTAGGCCGCGCTCGCCGCCGCCACCGCCGCCCTGGCCGCCTCGCTCGCGGCCCGCTGCCCGGCGTCGCGGGCCTCCCGATAGGCCCGCTGCGCCGCCCACGCCCCGTCCCGGATCGCTTTCGTGCGCGGTCCGCCCTCGGCGAAAGCACGGGCGGCCTCGATCGCCTGCCGTGGCCGACCGTCGCCGGGGCGGTGGGATTCGAAGCGGGCGAGCGCCGGTTCGGCGCAGGTGATGGCGTAGGCGGTGACGGCGCGCAGTTCGTCGAGGTCCATGGAGTTCGACCGTATCGTTGAAGCCCCGGTTGGCAGTTGGTGCCGGTACACGCCGGAACGAAGGACCGAACCTTCAACCGGGTGCGCCGGGGCGTCGGGCGGACAATGTCGTGTCCGCGCCCTCCGGTCGGCCGCGCGGGGCGGGCACCTGACTACCATCGCAGTCCACCGACGAAAGGGGACGCGCGAGTGGGAGCCGGTCTGCGGATCGCTGTGGTCATGTACGGGAGTCGCGGCGATATCCAACCCGGCGTCTGCCTGGCGCTGGAGCTGCAGCGCCGCGGGCACTCGGTCGCGGTGCTCGCGCCGCCGAACCTGGTCGAGTTCGCGCGCCGCGCCGGGGTCGCGGAGGTGCGCGAGCTGGGGGCGGAGACCGAGCAGGCGTGGTCGTCGGCCGAGGCGACGGCCTCGATGAAGGCGCGGAACCCGGTGACGCGGCTGCGGTTCGCGCTGTCGAACGTGCGCCGCGGCTTCGCGGCCTTCGATGCCGACCTGCGGCGGCTGTTCCTGGACTCCGGCGCGCCGTGCGGCGACATCGACGTGCTGGTGGCCGGGCCGCTGTGCCAGGACCGCGGGGTGGCGGTCGCCGAGGCGCTCGGGGTGCCGATCGTGGTGCTCCGCTTCGCGCCGCTGTCGGAGAACGGGGTACTCGGCCCGGTCCCCGGCGCGAGCGACGGGTGGTCGCCGGAGTGGAAGCGCCGGTCCTGGCGGGCCGCCGACCGGGTGACGTGGTGGGCGACCGGCTGGAACGAGCAGTCCTTCCGCACCCGGATCGGGCTGCCGCGGGCCTCCGGTCCGCTGCCGCGACGGCTGCGCGAGGCCGGAGTCCCGCAGCTGCAGGCCTACGACGAGGCGCTGATCCCGGGGCTGGCCGCGGACTGGGGCGAGCACAAGCCGATCGTCGGCTTCCTCGACCTCCCGCCGGACTCGCGCACCCGGCTGCCGGAGACCACCCCGGCCGACGCCGCGCTCGCGGACTGGCTCGCCGCGGGTGAGCCGCCGGTCTTCGTCTCCTTCGGCAGCATGCCGCTGACCGACCCCGAGGCCGTGATCGGCATCGTCCGCACCGCCTGCCGCCGCGCAGGCCACCGCGTCCTGTTCGCGATCGGCGAGCGCCGCGGCCCCGACCCGCACGACCCCGGCGTCTACTTCGTCGGCCCCACCGACCACTCCGCGCTGCTGCCCCGCTGCGCGGCCGCCATCCACCACGGGGGCGCGGGCACGACCGCCGCCACGCTGCGCGCCGGGCTGCCCACCCTGATCTGCTCGATCACCGCCGACCAGCCGTTCTGGGGGCAGCGGGTCCGCGCGGTCGGGGCGGGCGGGACCCGGCGCCTGCGCACCCTCACCGCCGACGAGGTGCGTGTGGAATTGGGCACCCTGTTCGCGCCCGCCACCCGCGCCGCGGCCGCCGACCTCGCCGCCGCGCTGGTGCCCGCGGAGAAGGCCGCCGCGCGGGCCGCGGAGCTGGTGGAGCAGCAGCTGCGCTGACTCACCGTCGAATGGCGTGCACCGGTCCGAGGCCGGGCCACCGCGATGAGTTTGCGGGCGGGGCCACGTCTGTACGGACGACCCCCGAGCCGAGCGACCCCGAGGAGCGCAGCATGACCGCCACCTACACCTTCGATGTCTACTCCACCCTGGACGGCTTCGCCTCCTACGACGAGCACGGCGACTGGGGCGGCTACTGGAGCAAGGAGGGGCCGGAGTTCCTCGCCCACCGGGCGGCCGTGCTCGGCGCCGACCAGCGCATGGTGCTCGGCGCGAACACCTTCCGGCAGTTCGGCAGGCTGCTCGGCCAGATCGACCCGGCCGAGCTGGACCCGGTGAACGCCCGCATGCGGAGTATGCCGACCACGGTGGTGTCGACCACACTGCCCGGCACCGGCGACTGGCCGGACGCCACCCTGATCCCCGGCGACGCCGTCCCGGTGGTGGCCGAGCTGAAGGCGTCATCGGCGGTGCCGCTGCGCTCGCACGGCAGCCTGTCGCTGAACCGCTCGCTGCTCGCCGCCGGACTCGTCGACCGGATCCAGGTGACGATATTCCCGGTGCTCAGCGGGCAGACCGGCGCCGAGCGCATCTTCGACGGCGTCGCCGACTTCGACCTCGAACTGCTGGCGAGCCGCACCTTCGACGGCCGCATCCAGGAACTCGTCTACCACCCCACCCGCCACGGCTGAACCGACATCCTCGGGCCATGTCCGGACCGAATCACCGGGGTCCCGCCTAGACTGCTGCGAATGAGCTGACGGGAGTCGCGGGAGTACGAGGACGGGCGGACGAGGCGGTCGGGGACCGAGGGTGACGGGATGAACGACGGCAAGACGCTGCTGGCCTGGTGGAACGATCCGGTCGACTACTCGTGGCTGGTCGGCACCCTGGCGGCGCGGGGGGCGCTGGGGCCGCTCAAGATCCTGAACGGGCTCGCCGGGGTGGTGATCGCGATCATGGGCGCGGTGATCGCGGGCAGCTCGATCGGGCCGGTACACCCCGAGATCACCTCGACCATCGGGATCGGGTCCGGGATCCTCTGGGCGCTGCGCTGGTGGTTCCTGCCCTGGCCGAGCCGCGTCGAGTCGCTGGTGCTGATCGGTATGGCCGACGTGCTGTTCACCGTGGCGTTCCTGCAGGTGCCGGATCGGCTGTTCGGCGCCATGGGCGCGGTGCTGCTCGTGGTCACCGGCAGCTACCTCGGCTTCTTCCACAGCGCGCGGGCGCTCGCGGTGCACACCGCGTGGTCGCTGCTGTCGGTGGTGGTGTTCTCGGTGCGGATCGCCACCGGCGGCGAAGGGGTGCGGCTCGCGCTCGCCGTGGGGTTGCTGCTGGTCGCGGCGGTGGTGAGCGTGCTGCCCGCGCTGCAGATCCTGTACTGGCTGATGCGCACCGAGTCGCTCTCGGACCCGCTCACCGAGCTGCTCAACCGCCGCGGCCTGGAGATCCGGCTGCCCCGGCTCGTCGACGGCCACCCCGCGTTCTGCGTGATCGCCTTCGACATCGACCGGTTCAAGGAGGTCAACGACACCTTCGGGCATCGGGTCGGCGACACCGTGCTGCGCAGTACCGCCCAGCGCCTGCAGGACGCCGCGGGGGCCGCCGCGGTGGTCGCGCGGACCGGCGGTGAGGAGTTCGTCGTCGCCGCCCCGCTCGCCGCGACGGCGGCGCGCGCCGAGGCCGAGCGGCTGTGCCGGGCGGTGGCCGAGCCGCGCGCGAGCGAGGTGGAGGTGACCGCCAGCGTCGGGGTCGCGATGTTCGACACCGCCGCCTGCGCGGACTGTCCGCGCCCCACCCCCGAGCGGCTGCTGCACGCCGCCGACGCCGCCATGTACCGGGCCAAGCAGGGAGGCGGGAACCACGTCGTCGTCGACGACCTCACCCCGCCTCCCGGACACCGGCACTGAGCCGGGCTCAGGCCAGGGCGACCTCGCCGAAATCGGCGGTCATCGAGTGCTTGCGCCCGCGCAGCACCCCGCCCTCGGTGTGCACGACCCCCTCGTGCAGCTCGACGCGCAGCCGGGCGCGGCGCGTATCAACCTCGCGCACGACCCCGCAGACCCCGCCGAACGGGCCCTCCGGGAAGTAGACGACATCACCGGGACCGAATTCCACGGCGCCAGGATAACCGGGCGCGTCGGAACCCGGGTAATGGAATGGACCCGGCACGGTTCCGGATGGAATCCTCTCCCCATGAGCACGATCGACGACGTCATCGCCCTGGCGGCCGAGCACGGCCTGCACCTCACCGCCGAGGGTGCGACGGTGAACGAGGCGGGCCTCGACTACCGGGTCGTCATGGCCGCCGACGAGACCGGGCGCCGCTGGGTGCTGCGCCTGCCCCGCCGCGCCGACGTCAGCGCGGGCATGGCCGCCGAGCTCCGCATCCTCGACCTGGTCCGCCCCGCGCTCGCCGCCGACGGCGTCGCGGTCCCCGACTGGCAGCACCGCACCCCGGAGCTCATCGCCTACCCGGCCCTGCCCGGCGCGCCCGGCCTGACCCTGACCGCCGACGGCCAACCGGACTGGCACATGGACCCGGCGAGCCCCGACTACGCCGCCCGCCTCGGCCGCCTCCTGGCCCGCCTGCACTCCGTCACCCCCGAGCAGGCCGCGGCCGCCGGCGTTGAGGTCCGCACCCCCGAGCAGGCCAGGCAGGCGTGGCGCGACGACATCGAGAAGGTGAGCGCCGACTTCACCGTGGCACCGGCCTTCGCCGAGGCGTGGGGCGAGTGGCTTGCCGACGACACCTGCTGGCCGGACCGGACCGTCATGACACACGGCGAGATCTACCCCGCCCACGTCCTGCTCGCCGAGGACGGCGCCATCACCGGCGTGCTCGACTGGACCACCGCCCGCGTCGACGACCCCGCCCGCGACCTGTCCGCCCAATTCGGCGCCGCGGGCGAGGAGCTGCTGCAGGCCACCCTCGAGGCCTACGCCGAAGCGGGCGGGCACGTGCACCCCGGCCTGGCGGCCCAGGCACGCAACCTGTGGAACGCCTTCCCGATCGGCTACGCCCTGTACGCGCTCACCACCGGCGCGGAGAGTGACCGCGCGGCCGCCGCGGCCCTGCTGAACCCGCCGAGCTGACACCCGCGCCCCGGTATAGGAAGAGTCCGGCCGCGGCGCGCCCGATCCGTCGGCTGCTCAGGCCGTGATGGCGAGCAGGATCGCGTGAGCAATACGTCGGTTCCGCGTAGCCGTTGCCGGATCGGCACCCGTTCGGTGACCTGGTGACGGCCGAGCAGGGTAGCCGCGGCACCCGGAAGATATCACCGAGGTCTCTGCCTTCCCGGCCTCGGCGGGCTGAGCGCTTCCCCCGTCTGATCCGGGCGCGCCGCCGCTGGGGTGACCGCTCGGGTCAGCTCGGCGGCGCCGAGGAGCGAGAAGTACAGGAAGTAGTGGTCACCGCCGTCGGCTACCGACAGCAGTCCCGACACTGCGGGGTGAGGGCCTGCCGAGCCGGTGCTCGGCCGCGGCCAGTTGCCGCTCCGTGTGATGGCAGGCCCCCCGGGACGGGGCCCGGCTACTCTCGGACAGAGAGGACGGGCGATGCCGGGGAGGGCGAACATTGACGTGCGGGAACGAGCGGGGGCGGTCGCCAGCCGCACTGGCTGCGGCACTGCTCACCGGCTGCTGGGACGTATGCGCCCGCACGGTCGCCGTCGCGACCGGCGTCAGCGCCCGTCTGTGCTGACGCCGGACCGGAGCCGGGCGGATCGCGGCCTCGGCGCAGGGCGGTGGCCGCGGAGTGGAAGGCGCGGACGAGCGCCACGGTCTCGGCGTCGTCGGGCCGGTCCAGGGTGGCGATGTGGCGGCGGGGTTCGACGAACAGGCGGCCCGGTCGTGCCCACACCCCCCGTGCGGTCCGGTGGATGACGACCATGAGGTCGTCGGTGCGGACGACCGGGCTCGCCCAATGGCCCAGTCCCGCTGAGTTCCGCGCAGATCGGGCAAATCGGATCCTGCCGCCGGTCAGCACTCATGCCGGCGCATCGCATCCCCTGGCGCGCCAGCCGGGCTGACGCCACAGCGCGTCCAGCACGGCGGCCCGCCGCGCGGCCGACCTCGACATCCGGACCGGCAGCGCCGTCACCGCGATCACCGACGCGGGCGGCACGGTCGAGGTGCGGACCGCGACCGGCACGCTGCGCGCGGACCGGGCGATCGTCCCCGCGCCCGCCGCCCGCCGCGCGCGGTATGGCGGACGCGCACGATGATGGACATGGACTTCAAGGCGGTGGCCGTCTACCCGGAGCCGCTGCATTGCAACGGCAGACAGCCCGACCTGGTCCTGATCTCCCCGCCCGGCGGCCCCGGCCACCTTTGCGTACTCGTGCCCGGCCACGCCGCCCTCGACCTGGTCGCTGATCCCGAAGTCGGCCGCGATCTGCCTGAGCAACTGGCCGGGCTCGCGGTTGCGAGCGACCAGCACGACGTTGCCGCGGAACTCCTGAGGAGGCCGCCCACGGTACCCGGGCCGCCGAGCACACCGTCGAGCTTGACGCCGCACGCACCGCCGACCCTCGTGGCCTCCGCACGGCTTCGCCGCGAGGGTCGACGATGCTGATTCTCGCGGGCCTGCCGAGGTGAACGAGGAAGGAGCCGAGGCTGAGTCTCATTCCGCAGCTTCGGCTTGCCGACGGCGGGCGCGCGAGGCGCTCTGTCGGTGGGTGGCGCCGCAGTACTTGCGCGGCCGCCGGGGACGGGCCGGGGGTGGAAGTTCCCGACCGCACCACAGACACAGACCTGCGGGAACCCGATCCCCTAGGTAGACCAGCAGCCGTCCGCGCAGTGCGGCGTTCACGCGGATGCTGCCGGACAAGCGACCGATCAGCCTGTGCACCTTGTCAGCGTCGGAGTCGGCTTCTTCGGAGGTGTCGAGCAGGAAGGTGATGAGTTCCCGGTCGGCAGGACTCAGGACGCTCCACGCCCGGTCGAGATCCTCGGCCAGGAAGCTGTTTGCGACGTGCTCGCCTACGTAGTCGAAGGTGTTCGGCTGACGGCGGGGTAGCCGGACCCGAGCCCGCCCGCGAATTCGCATCGGCACCGGCTACTCCTCGCTCTGCGCCGGTGGTTGGATCTCGGGCGGGGCGGCAGGGGGCGGAGCCAGCCGCCGGCCGAACCCGGCGGCAAAGGCCTCGAATACCTTCGGGACGTCCTCGGCCCGCGCGCGGCGCAGCGCGGTGATCGCTACGACGATCACCGCCACGACCAGGACCAGCACCGGCAATTGGACCCAGAACACCGTCCACGCGGTGACCTGCACCGGGAACGCGGCATGAGACGACACAACCCCTCCAGAAATGACGAAAGGCCCCCGGCGAATCGCCGGAGGCCTCGATCAGCACACGAAAAAGGCTCCAGCGATCCGCTGAAGCCTCGGGCAGAAATTCCCTGCTGATCCAGCAGCGTAGCGTAACAGGACAGTTCGAGCAACAGCCGATATCTCTGCAGGTCCATCGAGGTACAGTACGCGCGAGCTGGGTGGAGTCGCGCCGGAATTTCGTGACACACGCCGGTGTTCTCGATTTTCGCAAAGTGCTGCTCGAACGCCTTGCGATTCTTCGATTCTTTCGTTCTCTACTTCCTTCGACGACCTGCCAGCCAAAGCGCGCCGAAGTCTGCGGCTCGCAGGACTGCGCCGGTGACCAGCCAGGCGGTCTCGGTTTTCCGCCCGCGCCTAGGACAGAACGCCGAAGGTCATGGCCATGTCCGTCACGGTGACCATCTGCTAGACCGGGCTAACGCTCGCCGCACCCGACTCACCGTCGGCGCCTTCGGCCGGCGACAACCCGGTCAACCGAGCATGTGAGAAGGCTCCTCCGAAATTCGCATTCGGAGGAGCCACTTACGCTTGACCGTTGATGCACCGACAGACGATGGTGCGCGAATGCATTCCCGCCCACCTTCTGCCCTCCTTCCTGCTGACCTCAGACTTCGGCCAGATGGGCTCCACCTCAGTGCCGGTGGCGGACCGTGATTCGCCAGATCATGAAGATCGATAGCATCGTCGCGATCGCACCGAGCCCCCACAGACCGGAAAACCAGATACGGCCCAGCAGCGACAGCCCGCCACGGGCAGTGAACGTATGGGGAGCGGTCCAGGCCAGCGCAAGCGCCGAGGCTCCAGGAAAAGTCAGATAGAACGGGTCAACCCAGCCGATCAGGCGCATTCGGGCCGGGTACTGCTGAATCCAGGTTTCCCACTGCAGCCCGCCGGGGACCCGGGCGCTGAGACTCTCGCGCACGTAGGTGCCGATACGTTCGATCCCCCAATGATGCAAGCAATACCGAGCACACAAAGCATACGAAGTCAGCGGAAGGATGAGCAGGAAGCGGACTCGTGAAGGGTCCGAAAGAGCGAAAGAGAAGATCGCCCCTGCCGCTGTCAGCTGCAGCACGAAGATCCCCTGCTGCAGCGTGCCGCGCCGGTCCGTCTCCGCACGCAGTGCAGTGAACTCGGCCAACGGCCCTCTGGCCTCGTCGTCGGACAACTCGCCCCCATCCGATCAGCGATCTCTCGCTTCTACAAATGCTACAGAGCGAGAGAGCATCCGGTCGACCGATCGCTCTGTCGCGGATCTCCCGACCGTTGCTACTTCGCGCGGCCACCTTTGCGCCCGCGTTTCGCTGCCGCGGCGAGACCGTCGCGGGTCATGCGGGCGATGTCGCGGCGGCGGTCCTCGGCGAGGGCGAGGGCCAGCTCGAGGATGAGGCTGCGTTCGGTGTGCTCGCCGGCGGCGATACCGTGCAGCACCTTCACCTGGCGCCCTGCTCGAACAGGTCGTTGAGCACCAGCAGGCCCTTCAGGAGGTTGCGGCCGAGCCGGTCGGCCTCCTGCACCACGTGCCTGCCCTCCGGCCGCAGGTGGGCCGGCGCCGCCTGCAGCCCGGGTCGGTCGGCGACGGCGAGGCGGTCGGAGGTCTTCTCCTCGAACACCTTCACGCAGATCGGATCGAGGTCGTCGTGCTGGCGCGCGGTCTCCCGCTTGGACGTGCTGACCCGGACCAAACCGACCAATGCCACCGCAAGCTCCTCAGTTCGTTCGGGAAACATGTTCGGCAACCGGGCGGGAGCCTACCGGTTTCCGAACACCGGCTTCCGCGAGTCCCGACTCAGCGGCGCCGCGCAGGCGAGCGTTCGGAAAACGAACGAACGGTTGCCGACGCCAGCGCCCTGACGGAGTGCGGTCTGCGCTCGATGGTCCTGTGCAGGGACAGGTCGGCCGGAAATGCGAGTATTCGGAACGAATCTGACAGTGCCGGTGGCGCGCCGGGCCGCGCCAAGAGGGATTGACTGCAATTGCATCTGTACGCGCATATGCAATGACGATCGAGGTCGGCGAGACGGAATCCCGCTTTCACAGCGCTCGTTTTGCCTGGTAGAGCGCGCGATAGCGGGTGCCCGGCCGAGATCGAGTTCCGCGCTCGAAGGCCCGGGCGGGGTGGGATCCCGAGGTGTGCGGTGGGCGACCGCCCGGAAAAAGGGGGCGCGGCGGCTGGAGGGTGAGTCGCATCCTGTTGTTGCCAAGCGTGATTCGGCTGCGGTTGGCAGCTCGGGGATGACGAATCAGAGCCGACCGAGGCAGGGCTGTACTGCCCTACGAGGGGATGAATCCACGTGAAATCGGCACGCGGGTGGATCGTACTGGTCGCGGCGCTCACGACGGTGGTCGGGTGCTCCGCGGACGAGCCCACGAACACGCTTCCTGCACCTCAAACGTCCATTCCCGCGCCAGCGCCGGGCGCCCCGGGCGCTGCGGCGCCCTCCGGCGCCCCAGGCCCCCCCGGGGCACCGGGCTCTTCGGGCGCCGCGGGCAGTCCCGCGCCACCCGGAAGCGCAGGAGCCGGGCCCGAGTCCGTCGTCGATGCCGTACCGCCGATCGCGTCGGTTCCCCTCGCGGGTACGAACGGTGAGCAGACTGCGCCGGCCGTGCCCGCGCCGTCGGGCGAGGCCGGGGGTAGTCCGGGTAATAGGGCGGGACTACCGGGCACCACGCTGCCGGAGCTCTCCACCGGCGCGCTTCCGACCCAGCACCATGTCCCCGGTCACTCACTGGAGATCGGCCCGGACATCACCCCCGATCCGCCGGTGGTTCCCGACCTCCTCAATCCGGAGGCTCTCGAGCGCCCGGAGCTGGACTTGGAGATCCCGGACCTCGGGGACCGGGCAGAGATCCCTCGGTGAGTACGCCCGAAACCGGTACCGAGGGCGGCACGAGCGCGGTGGGCAAGGCGCTCACCAGCGCCGCGGCCATCTCCCAGGCCGGTGTCACGCTGGCGGTGCTGTACTACTGCGGGCAGGTCTACCTGCGGACCTGGTACGGCTACTTCGGCATCGACGCCAAGATGCTGGACTTCACCATCGCCGACTACCTCGTCCGCAGCCTGGCCGGGTTCTTCCCGCTGCTGCTCGGGCTGATCGTGCTCGGCGTCCTGGTCGCCGCCCGCCGGGTCCCGATCCTGCTCGCCCTGCACAGCACCCGCCGCTACACCTGGCTGCGCCGGCTCGCCCGCGCCAGCACCGCACTCGGGGCGCTGCTGTGCGCGGCGGCCGCGGTCGTGCTCGTGGCCTCGGTCTCGATCCCGGCGCCGAACACGACCCTGCCGCTGGTGCTGCTGGCCGGGGTCGGGCTGCTCGGCTACACCCTGTACCTGCGCTCGCTGTTCCCTGCGCTGATCCCGCCGCACACCCGCATGCTCGGCGGTGGCCAGCCGGTGCTGCAGATCATGCTCCTGGGCGGGGTGGCGTTCCTGGCCATGGTGTGGGGGCTGAGCACCGTCGCCGCCGAGCGTGGCGTCCGCGACGCCGCCGCCGTCGCCGCCGCCGGGTTCCCCGGCCGGCCCGCGGTGCAGCTCTACAGCACCGACCGCCTCGTGCTCCCCCAAGCCCAGATCGCGGTCCTGACCATCCCCGACAGCAAGTACCGCTTCCGCTACGACGGGCTGTTCCTGCTCGCCCGCAGCCCCGACCGCTACTTCCTCATCCCCTACACCTGGAACCCCGTCACCCGCAGCCCCCTCTACGTCGTCCCTGCCGGCGACGGCACCCGCCTCGACCTCACACCCCGCTGAACCGATCACTGAACGCTGTCCGAAAGTCGTGCGAGACGGTGGAGATCGGCGTCGAGCCTGAGTTGTCAGGCGGCGTGAGCGAGGTGGGCCAGCCGGGCCGCTCCGGCCATCGCGACCGCTACTCCATCGCCGCGCAGGTGGCTGTCACGCAGGATCTTCGAGGTGTTCATCCGCGCGAAGATGTGCTCCACCCTCGCGCGGACCTGCCTGTGCGAGGCGTTGTGTTCCTGCTTCCGAGCCGGCAGTTCGCGGCCCGGCGTCCGTCGGTGCGGGATGATCGCGGTCGTTCCCTGGTAGCCGCCATCGGCGGTCACTATCGTGTTGCGGCAGGCGTGGGCGGCGCCGGACTCGGCGTAGGCGCGGCAGTCGTTGCGGTTGCCCGGCAGCGGTCGCCCGAGCGCGACGACGAGTTCGGGTGTCGGTGTTGATGACGACCTGATGGTTGGTCGAGTACCGGTAGTTCTTGGACTGTGTGGCGATGCTGAGGTCGCGGGTCGGCACGAGGGTGCCGTCTACGAGCAGGGCCCGGTCCTCGAAACCGAGTGCCCGGGCAGGCCCCGCAGCGGACGGTCGGCGCCTTCACACCGCAATGCGGTGGTCAGCCGTTCGATCGGGCGAGCGCGCAGCGGCAGCAGCCCGGGTAGCTCTAGCCTCCGATAAGTGAACATTATCGGAGGCTAGATGTCGGTGGCACCGCGTCAGTCGCGTCCTGCGAGCGTCGATACGTTTCGTTTCGTTGGCCGCACGTAACGCTACTTAATTGGTCGAAGAGAGAGCACCCCACCGCGACTATCCTCGAGCCGTGCCCGAATACCCCGTCGCCGTCCCCGACCCGGTCCAAGCCCGGCTGCGCGCAGGCGTCGGCACCGTCCTCATCGACACCGCAGCACTGCGCCGGGTCCGGGAACGCTTCGACGACACCCAGGCGGGCGCACTCAGCCGCTACCTCCAGGCCGCCCAATCGGAGAACACCGTCCGCGCCTACCGCGCGGACTGGATCGCCTGGGCCGCCTGGTGCGCGAGCGAGAACCGCCAGGCACTCCCCGCCGACCCTCTCGACCTCGCCGTCTACCTCGCCGCCGCCGCGGACGCACGCAAGGAAGACGGCCGATGGGCATTCGGCGCGGCCACCCTGGAACGCAAATCATCGGCCGTCGCGGCGGTCCACGCCGCCAACGGCCTGCCCTCCCCCACCCGCTCCGACGTCGTCCGCATGACCCTGCGGGGCATCCGGCGCGCCCGGCGCAGCGCACCGCTACGCAAACGCCCGGTCCTGCTGCACACCCTCGAGCAACTCCTCGCCTGCCTGCCCCCACCGGGCATGCCCACCGAACCCGCCCGCCGCCGCGACACCCTGCTCCTGCTCACCGGCTTCGCGGGCGCGCTGCGCCGCAGCGAACTCGCGGGGCTGCGCATCGGCGACATCACCGTCCACACCGACCACCGCACCGGCGAACCCGTCCTCGTCCTCCGGCTACCCGCCACCAAGACCGACCCCACCGGCACCGCCGAACACCGCGTCGCGCTCCCCCGCGGCAACCGCGCGCACACCTGCCCGATCTGCGCCTACGCCGCCTGGCTCGAACTGCGCGCCACCACCCCGGCCAACCCCCCACCGCACCGGGATCCGGCACTGCACCGCTGCTACGGCTTCACCGGCACCGCCCTCGACGCCGACCTCCCCCTCTTCCCCGCGATCACCCGGCACGGCGGAATCGGCGACCGCGCCATCTCCGGGCGCGCCGTCGCCGAACTCGTCAAGCGCTACGCCGCCAAGGCCGGGCTCGACCCCGCCCTGTTCTCCGGGCACTCGCTGCGCGCCGGGTTCGCCACCCAGGCCGCGCTCGGCGGCGCGGGCGACCGCGAGATCATGCGCCAGGGCCGGTGGTCCAACCCGCGCACCGTGCACGGCTACATCCGCACCGCCGACCCCCTCGACGACAACGCCGTCACCAAACTCGGGCTCTGATCAGGGGGCTGCGCGCCACAACTCGGCGGCGCTCACAGCAAGCATCGGCGGCGGGCGGCGAGTGGCGGCCAGCTACTCGGCTGCGACCTTCGGCGTGAGGGCGTGGGCCGCCAGCCACTCGTCGATCGCCGCGAGGGTCACCGGCAGATACCGGCCCACGGTCATCATGTGGTCGGATCCGCGCAGCTCCACATACGTCGCCCGGGCTCCGTACTTCTCGGCGGTGACGCGGGCGATTCGCGGGGCCGTGCATTTGTCCTGGGATCCGGCGATGGCGAGCACGGGGGCATCGACGGCGGCGTAGTCGACGCGGGCGCTTTGCTCGGGGTCGAGGAACCACAGTGCCATCTGGCGGTAGGCGGTGCCGGACTCGGCGCACAGGGTCCGGTAGTAGGACTCTTGGATCTGGCGGGGCTGGGTGTTGCAGATCAGGGTGACCCAGGCGTTCCAGGAGACCGGATACATCGGCTTGCCGGTCAGCCACTGGGGCAGATACCTGGCCCACAGCCGGGTCATGGTCGGGTACATCGCGAACATCCCCCACGCCGGTGCCGGACCCAGCAATACGACTCCGGCGCAGCGCACCCTGGCGGCGAGCAATTGCGCGATCAGCGCACCGACGGAGTGCCCCATGATGATCGGGGGCGTCTGCATCGTCTCCACCAGCGCGGCGAGGTCGGCGACGTAGTCGAGCAGACCCAGCTTCGCGACTTTCGGCGCGTTGCCCCAGATGTCGATGTCGTGCGGATGGCCGTGATGGCGCAATGTCGGTGTGTGGACCCGGTAGCCGCGGTCTTCGAGTCCCGCCGCGAAGTCGCCCCAGTTCGCGCCGTTGCACCATGTGCCGTGAATGAGCAGCACATCTTGTCGGGTCATGGTCGTTGCCTCCGATACCGGTCGAGCGAAGAGCCGCGACGCTATCAACCGGCCGAACCATGTACTTGACATATCGAGACACCGTCGCGAGCGTGGACACCGTGAATACGGTCGTGCGCGCGGGGAGCCTGCGGGGCTTCGGCGAGTTCGTGCGCGACCTCGGCGGCGATCCGGAGCAGCTGCTCACCGAACACGGTCTCGAGATCGGCGACGACGCCGAAGCGCTGATCTCGCTGGACGCTGTGGCACGGCTGCTCGAGGACAGCGCCGACACGCTGCGGTGCCCGCATTTCGGGCTCGGACTCGCCCAGCGGCAAGACCCCGGCGTGCTCGGCCTGCTGGCGATCGTGCTGCGGCACTCCCGGACCGTCGAGTCCGCGATCGTCGATGCCTCGCGCTATCTGCTGGCCCACAGCCCGGCCTACTCCATCACCCTGGACCAGCACAGCCCCGTCGGCCCGGACTGTGCCACCCTGCGGTTCGAAGCACGACTCGACGACCGCCTCGGGCAGCGGCAACTCATCGACAGCTGTCTGGCGACCGCGTTCGGGATCGGCCGGGTGATCACCGGCGCGGAGTTCGGCGTGGAGGCGGTCTCGCTACCACACACCCCACTCGCGCCCGCTCAGCTCTACCGCGACTACTTTCGCGCTCCGGTCCACTTCGAGCAGCCCTACGCGGGTCTGCATGCCCGCAGGCGTCTGCTCGGCGCGCCGTTGCAGCACGCCCAACCGGCGATCTACCAGCGTGCCCGCACCGACCTCGCCCAGCGGTTCACCGCCCGCGGCGACCAGCTCGCCGATCGGGTCCGCCACGCCCTGGTCGCGAGCATGGGCGCCGGGAACGGCACGAAATCCGATATCGCCGCGCTGCTAGGACTACATCCCCGCACCCTGCAACGGCACCTCGCCCGCGACGGCGAGACGTTCGAGGCGATCCGTGACGACCTCTACCGCAGCACAGCCGACCGCTACCTGCGCCAGACCCACATTCCACTCGCCCAGATCGCGGCCGTGATGGGCTTCTCCGAGCACGCCTCGTTCACCCGCACGTGCCGACGATGGTTCGGCAAACCCCCCTCCCAGGTCCGCGCCGAAACCCTGACCGCACACGGTCAGAACAGAGTGTCGCGCACTCGCAGCGGCCGGTAGCCGGTCGGTCCGAGCTGGGCGAGTTCGCCCTCGATGCCGACTTCGATTCGCACGAACGCGACCCGCCTAGGCCGGGTAAGCCGGGTACTGCTGCGCCTGCAACACCCGCGCCAGGTGCGCAGCATTGCGGGCCGCGGCGGCGGTGGTGCTCTGCACCGGCTCCGGCACCTCGTCCAGATCGAGGTAGTCCGTCCCCTGCATCGCCTCCCCGTTCCAGTACGTGCACCCCTGCGCCGGAATGCTGAACCCGATGTCGTTCAACGCCTGGAACAGATCCGCGACGATCTTGTGCGCCCCGTCCTCGTTCCCGACCACCGCCGCCAGCGCGACCTTCCCGACCATGCTCGGCCGATTCTCTTCGTCGGTCGCCGACAGCTCCGCGTCCAGCCGTTCCAGCACCCGCTGCGCCACCGAGGACATGTGCCCGACCCAGGTCGGCGCCGACACGATCAGGATGTCGGCGGCCCGGATCCGGTCGCGCAGCTGCGGCCACTGGTCGCCGTCGCCCTCGTCGGCGCTCACCCCCGGCCGGACGTCGTAGTCGACCACCCGCACCGTCTCACCGGTCACCCCGTGCCCGGACAGCTCGTCCAGCACCTGCTTGGCGATCAGCTCACTGCTGGAATCGGCCGGGGACTTCTTCAGCGAGCACACCAGCGCGAGCGCGGTCAGCGCCATGGGACAACCTCCTGGGAACGGAACCGGTGAACACCGACGCTGTGCCCGACAGCCCGCCCCGCAAACCCCGGTTCACCGCGCCTGCGCCGGGTAGGCGCCGACCATGACCGAGCACACCCCGCACACCATCGACTACCCCGGCCACACCGCAGACATGGCCGAACAGCCCCGCGACGAGATGCGCGGATGGGTCGGCCGCGGCCTGCTCGACGGCAAGAAGGCCGTCGTCACCGGCGGCGACTCCGGCATCGGGCGCGCCGTCGCCATCGCCTTCGCCAAGGAGGGCGCCGACGTCGCCATCGCCTACCTCTCCGAGGACGCCGACGCCGAACACACCCGCGACCTCGTCACCGCCACCGGCCGCGCCTGCCACCTCTACCCCGGCGACCTCGCCGACCCCGACCACTGCCGCGGCGTCATCGACCGCGCCGCAGGCGACCTCGGCGGCCTCGACATCCTGGTCAACAACATCGCCTACCAGCAACCCGTCGACGACTTCGCCGAACTCACCCCCGAACAGTGGCGGCGCACCTTCGCCGTCAACATCGACAGCTTCTACCACGCCATCCAAGCCGCGCTCGCCCACCTCACCCCCGGCGGCGCCATCATCAACACCAGCTCCATCAACGGGCTGCGCGGCAACGCCACCCTCATCGACTACGCCGCCACCAAGGGCGCCGTCAACGCCCTCACCTACTCCCTCGCCCAGTCCCTGAAGGACCGCGGCATCCGGGTCAACGCCGTCGCCCCCGGCCCGGTCTGGACCCCACTCATCCCCGCCACGATGGACGCGGACAAGGTCGCCGACTTCGGCAAGCAGGTGCCCTTCGAACGCGCCGCCCAACCCGACGAGATCGCCCCCTCCTACGTCTTCTTCGCGTCCGGAGCCATGTCCTCCTACTACTCCGGCGAGATCCTCGCCCCGATCGGCGGCGAAACCCTGCCCGGCTGACCACACAGAATCTCCACGAACGAGCCAGGATCTCTCCACACCCCCTGGTTAGGCTCCCCGACCATGGAACAGCGCCGGATCCTGGTCATCGAGGATGAGCCGACCATCGCCGAATCGGTGGCGGCGCGGCTGCGCGCCGAGGGGTTCACCGTCGAGACCGCGCCCGACGGCCCCGCAGGCACCGCCGCCGCCACCCGATTCCGCCCCGACCTCGTCGTCCTCGACATCATGCTGCCCGGCTACGACGGCCTCGAGGTCTGCCGCCGCATCCAGGCCGAACGCCCCGTCCCGGTCCTCATGCTCACCGCCCGCACCGACGAGACCGACCAGCTCGTCGGGCTCGGCGTCGGCGCCGACGACTACCTCACCAAACCCTTCTCCCTGCGCATCCTCACCGCCCGCGTGCACGCCCTGCTGCGCCGCGTCGACCGCGCCGACACCACCGCGGACACCGTCACCGTCGTCGGCGACCTCCGCATCGACACCGGCCAGCGCCGCGTCTGGCGCGCGGGCGTCGAAGCAAGGCTCACCCCGCTCGAATTCGAACTCCTCACCCGCCTCGCGCAGCGCCCCCGCGTGGTGCACGCCCGCGAACGGCTCCTCGAACAGGTCTGGGACTGGGCCGACGCCGCGGGCACCCGCGCCGTCGACAGCCACATCAAGGCACTGCGCCGCAAACTCGGCGCCGACCTCATCCGCACCGTGCACGGCGTCGGCTACGCCCTGGAACAGCGGTGAACGCCCGGCTGCGCGCCGCGGCGGCCCGGGTCAGCGCCGCCATGCCGCGCCCGCTCGACCCCATCCGCTCCGTCAAACTCAAACTCGCCGTCCTCATGACCTTCGCGGGCGGCATCGGCTTCGTCTACTTCTGGATCCAGATCGGCTGGATCCCCCCGCGCACCACCCTCGCCGCCATGCTCATCGCGCTCGTCGCCTCCCAATTCCTCGCCCACGGCATCACCCTGCCGCTGCGCGACATGACCGCCGCCGCCCGACGCATGGCCCGCGGCGACTACACCGCCCGGGTCCGCGCCTCCTCCCGCGACGAAGTCGGCCAGCTCGCCGACGCCTTCAACCGCATGGCCGGCGACCTCGCCGCCGCCGACCAGCAGCGCCGCGACCTCATCGCCAACGTCTCCCACGAACTCCGCACCCCCATCACCGCACTCAACGCCCTGCTGGAGAACCTCGTCGACGGCGTCTCCGAACCCGACCCCGGCACCCTGCGAACCGCACTGCACCAGACCGAACGCCTCGGCCGCCTCGTCACCGACCTGCTCGACATCTCCAGCATCGAAGCCGGCGCCATGCCGCTCGACCGCGAGGAGCTCCCGCTCGCCCCGCTCTTCGCCGAGGTCGTCGCCGAAGCCGGGGTCATGGCCACCGCGCTCGGCCGCGGCATCCGCTTCCACACCACCGCCGAACCCGGCACCACCGTGCACGCCGACCGCGCCCGCCTGCACCAGGTCCTGCTCAACCTGCTCGACAACGCCGCACGGCACGGCCCCACCGGCGGCGAGGTCCGGCTGCGCGCGCACACCGCCGCAGGCGACACCGTCATCGACGTCGAGGACGACGGGCCCGGCATTCCACCCCACCAGCGCGACACCATCTTCGACCGCTTCACCCGCGGCGGGCGCACCGACGGCGGCGGCACCGGCCTCGGCCTCGCCATCGCCCGCTGGGTCATCGACCTGCACCGCGGCACCATCGCCGTCACCGACCCCGGATCCCGCATCCGCATCGTGCTGCCCGCCACCGCACCGGCAGCCCACTGACACCCTCCCAGGAGAACCCGTGCCCGACCAGAAGCCCGCCATCGGCACACTCGACGAGCCGCCGCTGTTCCCACCAGCCCCGCCCCGCTGGCGCCGAGTCGGCTACCCCGCGGGCGTCCTCACCGCCGCCACCGCCGCCGGACTGGCAGGCGCGCTAGCCGTCACCCCCGACCGCCCCGGTATCGGCTGGCTGCTCGCCGGCATCGCCGCCGTCGGCGCCGTCACCACCGTCCACCTGCGCGCCCGGCGCGCCGTTCCGGACAACGGCGAACCCGTCCCGCTCTGGCGCTCGGAACGCCTCTGGTGGACCCTCGCCACCCTCGCCCTGCTCGCCGTCGGCACCTTCCGCGCCGCCCCCTGGCTCTTCGCGCTCTGCGCGATCACCGCCGGAGTCACCGCCTCACTCGCCGTCCTCGGCCACCGCACGATCAACGGATTCGTCTTCGACACCCTCGCCATCCCCCTGAGCTCGATCGACGCCACCTGCTGGGTATGGGTCAATCAGGACCCGCGCCGCAGGGCCGGAACCGGAAACCGCAGGCTCGCCGTCTCGCTCGCGGCGACGGTCACCGTCCTGCTGGTGTTCGTCCCACTGCTCGCGAGCGCCGACGCCACCTTCGCCGCCGGAATCGACACCATCACCCCGCGCATCGGCGGCGACACCGCCTTCGCCTGGGCCATCATCTTCACCGCCATCGGCATCGGCGTGGTCAGCCCGCTCTACCTGCTCGCCGGGCCGCCCGCCCCCGCGGCGACGAAACCCCCGCGCCGCACCTTCACCCTGCTGGAGTGGGCACTGCCCGTCGGCACCCTCACCGCGCTCTTCGCCGCCTTCCTCGGCACCCAGCTGGTGGCGGCCTTCGGCGGCGACGACCACGTGCAGCGCACCGCGGGCCTCACCTACGCCGAGTACGCGCGCAGCGGCTTCTGGCAGCTCTCCGCCGTCACCGTGCTCACCCTCGCCGTCATCCTCCCCGTCCTGCACCGCGCCGCGAAGGACACTCCGGCCCAGCGCCGCTGGCTGCGCGCCCTGCTCGTCGCGGTCAGCGCGCTCACCCTGATCATCGACGCCTCCGCCCTCACCCGGCTCTGGACCTATCAGGAGGCCTACGGCTTCACCGTCTACCGACTCATGGTCGGCACCACCGAGCTCGGGCTCGCCGCCGTCTACCTCATGGTCATCGGCGCCGTGCTGCGGTTGCGGTTCGCCTGGCTCCCGCGCGCCACCGTCGCCACCGCCGCCGCCACCCTGCTCACGCTGGCCGCCCTCGACCCCGAGCGGCTCATTGCCGACCGCAATATCGACCGCTGGCAGCACAGCGGCAAGCTCGACACCGCCTACCTCGGCAGCCTCTCCGCCGATATCGCGCCCGCCATCGAACGGCTCCCCGCCGACCTTCGGGTCCGGCTGCGCGCCGACCTCGCCGACCAGCTCGCCGGCGACACCTGGCAGAGCTGGAACCTGGCCCGGCACAACGCCCGCTGAACACAGCCGACCCGCGAGCACGCTGTGTCGACGCGGCGGATGCTCGCCGGGCACGGTGGAGATGCGCAGGCCGCGGTCGGCGAGCCGGAACGGAAGGGTCGAGGCCGCCGCGGCCGGGCAGGGATCGTCCGCCCCGGAGGCGGCGCGGCTAGTGACGACGCAGCACCCGCGACGCGACGGCGAGGATCGGGGCAGCCGCCACCGTCAGCGCCGCCCCGACCGCCGTATCGGTGAACAGGATCCAGCGCACCGGGCCCATCGCCGCGGTCAATACCGCCGCACCCCGCTCCCGCATGGCCGCTTCGAAACCCTCGACAGCCGAAGGGAGCACGGCCGAGCCCAATCGCTCCACCAGATCGGCCGCGTCGCGGATCGCCGCACCGGCACCCATCCCGGCCGTCGGCGGCGTGGCATGGACCGCGTCGCCCAGCGCGGTGATCCGGCCCGCCCGCCACGGCGCCAGATCGTCCGCCCGGGACGAGGCCGCATTGAAGCGGAACGCCGCCACGCTCTCCGGATCGGCGGCCTCGAGCACCTCCAGCACCTTCGCACTCCATCCCAGCTCCCGAAACTGGGCCAACAGCGCCGCCTGCAGCGTGCTCCCGCGCAACTTTCGCAGCGCGCCGGTCACCGCGGAGTCGGGGAACATCGCGCCCCAGATGAACGTCGGGCCGGTGGTCACCGAAGCCCGCAGCTCCGGGCGATCCAGCACCGCGTTCCCCACCGGATCGAGGAACCCCAGATACAGCGCCGCACCGTGCGGGCCGACCACCAACCCCGACCGCGACCCCAACCGCTCCCGCTCCCCCGCGCTCAGCTCCGACACCGAGGTCCGACCGGAGAACCCGACGATCCCGGCGGGCGCGTTCGTCGGCCCACCTGCCAGGAACCGCGCGACGAGCGAGTGCGCGCCGTCCGCCCCGACCACCAGGTCACCAGTCGTGGAGGAGCCGTCCGCGAACGACACCCACGGCGAACCGTCCTCGTCGTACCCGACCCCGGACACCACCTTCCCCAGGTGTAGGTCGTCACCGACCGCCTCTGCCAGCAGCGCGCGCAGCGTGATCCGGTCGATATCGAGGCTCGGGTCGTCCCGCAGGTCCCGGCCCTGCCCGAGGAACCGCCCGCGCCGATCCCAGAACGCGTCCGGATCCCGCAGCCGCAGCGCCGAACCGGACGCCTGAATCCGCTCCACGATCTCCGGCGCGACCAGCCCGCGCAGTGCCTCCTGCGCGGGCCCGTCCAGCGTGATGTGGTAGCCGCCCGTCGCCCGCACATCGGTGTCCCGCTCGAACACCGCCACCTCAACCCCCGCTCGGCGCAGCCCCGATCCCAGCGCCAACCCGCCGATCCCGCCGCCGACCACAACCACCCGCATCCGCGTCCACTCCTTCATCCGGCACCCTGTCCCGCAACGATCCCGCGGGTACCGGACACCGAATGACCACTACCGCGCGCACCATGGACACGTGGCAACAACCTCCCGGCGCGCCCTGCAACTCCTCTCCCTGCTCGCCGCGCGACCGCAGTGGTCGCTCCCCGAACTCACCGAACGCCTCGCGGTCAGCGCCCGCACCGTCACCCGCGACATCGAGACGCTGCGGGAACTCGGCTACGCCATCACCACGGTGCGCGGCCCCGGCGGCGGGTACCGGCTCGGCGCGGGCAGCGCGCTACCGCCGCTGCTGCTCGACGACGACCAGGCGCTCGCCGTCGCCGTCGCGCTGCAGACCGCACCGGCCACCATCTTCGGCCTCGCCGACGACACCGCCCGCGCCCTCGAAACCCTCACCCGCGCCATGCCGCCCCGGCTGCGCGCCGCCATGGGCACGCTGCGGCTCACTCAGCTCCGCAACTACTGGGAATTCCCGGCACCGCCCATCGACCCGCAGGACCTCGCGGTGGTCGGCGCCGCGGTGCGGCGCAGACACCTCCTCGTCGTCGAGGTGCTGCGCGCCGACGGCACCCGACCCGCCCCCGGCGACCCCGACTTCGCGCAAGCCCGGCGTATCGAACCGCACCACCTCGCGGTGTGGGCGGCCCGCTGGTACCTGGTCGCCTGGGACGAGGGCTGGCGCGTCCTGCGGGTCGACCGGCTGCGCCCGCGCGCCACGACCGAACCGTTCCCGGAGCGCGAGCTGCCGGGCGACGTCGCCGCCTTCGTCATGACCAGCCCTGACCGCGGCGACACCCCCGCCGCCTGGCAGTGCACCGGTTCGGCGCGGCTCGCGCTCCCGGCCGAGGTGGTCGCGCGGTGGGCGCCGGGTGGATCGGTCGTGGAACAGCTGGATGCCGGGCATTGCCGGATGACGCTCGGTGCGTGGTCGTGGGCGGGGATCGCCGGGATCCTGGCCACCTTCGACACCGAGCTCACCGATGTGCAGCCGCCGGAGCTGACCCGGGCGTGTGCCCGAATCGCCCAGCGCTGGGCGCACTTCCCCTCCTGATCGCTGCCGTCTTTTGCTTTTGTGAGGTGAGGTATTAAACATAGTTAGATGCGCATATCTAGGTACCACAATTTGTCTTACATTCGGACGAGCGACCAGTTACGCTGTGTCGCGATGCGTATCCTGGCCGTCCTCGTCGCCCTGCTCTTGTTCGCTCCCCCGCAGGCCGGAGCCTCCCCCGGAGCGCCCGCTCCCCTGCCGCCGGACTTCCTGTGGGGCGTCGCCTCCTCCGGCTTCCAGTCCGAAGGGCATGCGCCGGACAGCAATTGGTCGCGCTACGCCGCTCGGCAGCACGAGCCGTACGGCGACTCCATCGACTTCCGCACCCGCTTCCGCGAGGACATCGCGCTCGCGCGGGGGCTGGGGGTGCAGGTGTACCGGATCGGGGTCGAGTGGGCGCGGGTGCAGCCGCAGCCGGGGGTGTGGGACGAGGCGGGGCTGCGCTTCTACGACGAGGTGGTGGCGGCGATCCGCGCGGCGGGGATGCGGCCGATGATCACCCTCGACCACTGGGTGTACCCGGGCTGGCAGGCCGACCGCGGGGGCTGGGCGGACCCGGAGATCGTGCCGAACTGGCTGGCCAACGCGCGCACCGTGGTCGACCGCTACGCCGCCGCCGACCCGCTCTGGGTGACCTTCAACGAGCCCGCTGTCTACCTGCTGCGCGAGGTGCAGCACGGCACGCTGCCCGCAGGCGAGGTCCCGGTCATGCACGAGAAGATCGCGCAGGCGCACCTGGCGATCTACGACCACATCCACCGGGTGCAGCCGGGCGCCATGGTGACCAGCAACGCCGCCTACATCCCCGCCGTCGACGGCGCGGTCAACGGCGCGCTGCTGGAGCGGATCGGCGGTGCGCTCGACTACATCGGCATCGACTACTACTACGGCCTCTCCCCCGACGCCCTGCGCACCCCGTACGACTTCGAGAAGCTCTGGCAGAACCCGCTCGAGCCCGAGGGCATCTACTACGCGCTGCGGCACTACGCCCGCCAGTTCCCCGGCAAGCCGCTCTACATCGTGGAGAACGGCCTGCCGACCGACAACGGCAAGCCGCGCGCCGACGGCTACACCCGCGCCGACAACCTGCGCGACACCGTCTACTGGCTGCAGCGCGCGGTCGCCGACGGCATGGACGTCATCGGCTACAACTACTGGACGCTCACCGACAACTACGAGTGGGGCAGCTACTCCCCCCGCTTCGGGCTGTACACGGTGGACGTCCTGACCGACCCGACGCTCACCCGCCGCCCGACCGACGCGGTGCCCGCCTACACCGAGTTGATCCGCGCGAACGGCACTCCGGCCGGCTACCTGCCGACCCGGGACCCGGCGGCGTGCTCGCTGGTCGACGGCGCGGCGAGCTGCACGGAGCCGGTCACCGTCCCGCGCTGACACGCTGCACCGCGCGCCGCTCGGATAGGCTGGCCTTTCCGGGTGGTTGGAAAGGATCGCGGGGATGACCGAGGAGCGCGTGCCGCAGGTGAGCGAGCGCGAGCTGTTGGAGTCCGAGATCTCCGCCGATCTGCGGGCGCTCACCGCGGTCTCGGAGCAGCTGGGGCACGTGTTCGCGCGCGCCAACGAACTGCGGCCGACCGACTTCAGGGCGCTCATGCACATCGCGACCGCCGATATCGAGGGTGACCCGCTCACCGCGGGGCGGCTGGCCAAGCTGCTCGGCATCTCCACCGCCGCGGTCACCTACCTGGTGGAGCGGATGATCGAGTCGGGGCACATCCGCAGGGACACCGATGCCGCCGACCGGCGCAAGGTGCTGCTGCGCTACGCCGACCACGGCATGGACGTCGCGCGCGGCTTCTTCACCCCGCTCGGCACCCGCACCCGCGCCGCCATGGCCGCGCTCCCGGATGAGGACCTGGCCGCGGCGCACCGCGTGTTCAGTGCCCTGATCACTTCCATGCGGACGCACTTCGACGAGCTGACCCGGCGCTGAGCGGCGGATCCGGACGCATCGCCGAGCCGGACCCATCCACCGGCTCCCGCCGGTCGAATCTCTCTGTTTTCGCAGGTAGCGATACTGAAGCGGGCGAAAACCCGGCTGTTTGACGCGACGATTTCGCGTCATTACTGAGTCACCGGACAACGGCGCCGGGGCGGTGGTACCCATCGTCCGGCGTTCCGAACGACCCAGGAGGAACGACATGAAGACCACTGCCATGCGCCGCACCGCGGCCGTGCTCGTCGGCGCCGGTGCGGCCGCCGCCTGCGCCCTGCTCGCCGCCCCCGCCGCGAGCGCCGAGACGGCGTCCTGCCCGGCCTCGGGCGGCGAGGTCCGCGCCCTCACCGTCGGCGACGCCTCGTGCGCCTCGGAGAGCGTCGGCGGTTCGGCGGCGCTCGCCATCGGCACCGACGGCACCGCGGACGCCGACGCGAACGCCGCCGGGCTGTCGCTGGCCATCGCGCAGAACGGCGGCGCGGCCACCTCGGAGTCGGGCTACCTGTCGGCTCCGGCCGCGGTCGCCGTCGGCCCCGGCGCGAGCGTCATCACCCTCGGCGTGCGGCCGGGGCTCTCGATCGGGATCGCCGGACCGGGCGCCACCGTCGTGGTGGACGGGGTGAACCGGCCGACCTGCTCGGGCGGGCTCGCCTTCGCGGGCGACTTCCAGACCTTCCAGGGCTGCCTGTCCACGCAGTAGCGCGCGAACAGCGGAAGGCGGGTGCCCGGGGGGCACCCGCCTTCGCTCGTTCAGTGCGTCGTGGCCTCGGCGGCGCCGGTGATGTTGCGGGCCATGCCGCCGAAGATCACCGCGTGGAAGGGTGCGATGGCCTTCCAGTAGAGGTGCCCGGCCAGGCCGCGTGGTTCGAAGAGCGCGCGCTGGTGGTAGACCGCGCCGTCCTTGTCGGGCTCGACCCGCAGCTCCAGCCAGGCGCGGCCGGGCACCCGCATCTCGGCGCGCAGCCGGAGCAGGTGCGGGCGCTCCAGGTGCTCGACCCGCCACCAGTCCAGCGCCTCGCCCTCGCGCAGCCGGTGCGGGTCGCGCCTGCCGCGGCGCAGCCCGGCGCCGCCGACCACCCGGTCCATCCAGCCGCGTACCGACCAGGCCAGCGGGAACGAGTACCAGCCGTGCTCGCCGCCGATCGCCTCCACCACCGCCCAGACGGTCTGCGGGTCGGCCTCGGTGGCCAGCGAGCGTTCGTCGCGGTAGAGCGAGCCGCCGGACCACTCCGGGTCGGTGGGCAGCGGGTCCGACGGCGCGGTCCCCGCGTCCGCGTCCGACCAGCGGGTGGGGACGTCGAGGTCGCGGATCTTGGCCAGCGCGAGCTCGACCGCGTGGTCGTAGCCGATGAGCCCCTCGTCCGGGTCGGGGATGTGCTCGGCGATGGTGTGGTCGCGGCAGACCACGTCGTTGATCAGCGACTCCATCAGCGGCACCGCGATGGCGCGCGGCACCGGCGTCACCAGGTTCACCCACTGCGCGGAGAGCCACGGGGTCAGGACAGGCACCGGGACGATCACCCGGCGCGGCAGCGCGGCGACCGCGGCGTAGCGGCGCATCATCTCCAGGTAGCTGAGCACGTCCGGGCCGCCGATGTCGAAGGCGCCGCGCACCTCGGGGGCCACCTCGGCGCCGCGGGTCAGGTAGTAGAGCACGTCGCGGACGGCGATGGGCTGGATCCGGTTGCGCACCCAGCGCGGGGTGACCATGGCGGGCAGCCGCTCGGTCAGGTAGCGCAGCATCTCGAAGCTGGCCGAGCCCGAGCCGATGATCACCGCCGCCTGCAGCACCAGCGCGGGGACCCGGCCTGCCAGCAGGATCTCGCCGACCTCGGCGCGCGAGGCCAGGTGCCGGGAGAGATCCTGCCCGGCCGGGGTGATGCCGCCCAGGTAGACGATGCGGGCCAGGCCCTGCTCGTCGGCGGCGCGGACCACGAGCTCGGCGGCCTTGCGGTCGACGGTGTCGAAGTCCGACCTGGTCAGCGAGTGCACCAGGTAGTAGAGGACCTCCTGGCCCGCCAGCGCCCGCGCGACGTCGTCGGCGTCGGTGACGTCACCCTGCAGCACCTCGACCTCGTCGCGCCACGGCGCGTCGGCCAGCTTCCCCGGGGTGCGGGCCAGCACCCGGACCGTGTGCCCCGCCTTCAGCAGTTCCGGCACCAGCCTGCCGCCGATGTACCCGGTCGCTCCGAACACCACACACCGCACGCGCCTCCACCTTCCGCTCGCCGAAGTCCGGTTGCGCCGTCGCCGCGGACCGGGGCACCGCGCCCCTGCTGTCCGGCTACCCGCCGCACCTGCGGTTACGCGCCCGGCGCGCTGTGATCCCGGCCCGGGAGCGGGCCCTCGGGGTCGAGCTCGATGCCGAGCGCGCGCAGCCTGCGGTCGATCAGCAGCCAGGACTCCGCGGTGAGCAGCTCGACCAGCTCGGCCTCGGTGGAGCCGCCGTGCGCGAGCCACCAGCGCACCGAGGCGTCGATCAGCCCGAGCAGCGCGACCACGAGACGATCCGCGGCGGCGTGGTCGGCGTTGAAGCGCGGGATGTAGCGCCCGGCCGCCTCGGAGATCTCCGAGGCGAAGGCGCTGCCGCCGATCCTGGACTCCTCCTCGGCGCCGCGGGAGTAGTTGCGGCGCAGCAGGAAGCGGTACAGGTTCGGGTGCTCGCCCGCCCAGGCCACGTGCTCGGCGATCGGCGCGCGGATGACGTCGAGCGGGGTGCCGTCGATGGCCAGCGCGGAGCGGATGCGCTCGGTGAGCTCCTCGTGCGCGCGCCGCGCAACCGCGAGGTCGAGCTCCTCCTTGCTGGCGAAGTGCCGGTAGAAGTGCGTCCTGGCGAGCCCGGCGCGGTCCGCGATCTGGCCGGTGAGGGCATCGGGGCCGTGCTCGGTGATGGCGGCGATGGCGGCGTCGACCAAGGCGCGGCGGCGCTCGGCGCGTACCGGGGAGAGCGCGGCGGCCCGGCGGGTGCCGGTGGTGTCGGCGCGTCCTCTGGTCATGTCGGGCAAGGCTAGCGCACTCGACGCCGGGCGGTGACGGGCACTACAGTAGCGCTGGGACACGCTGTACCCGTTATTTGCGGTTACAGACGAAACGAAAGGAACCCGATGGCCGCCTACCGGTCCGTGTGGATGGACGACGACCTGGACGCGCTGCGCTCGCTGGCGCGCGCGTTCTTCGACAAGGAAGTCGCGCCGAACATCGACAAGTACCTCGCCCAGCACCACGTCGACCGCGACCTGTGGAACAAGGCGGGCGAGCTGGGGCTGCTGTGCCTGTCCATCCCGGAGGAGTACGGCGGCGGGGGCGGCACCTTCGCGCACGAGGCCGTGCTGATCGAGGAGCAGGCGCGGGTGGTCGACACCGCGTGGGGCGCCAGCCTGCACAACGGCATCGTGGCGCACTACCTGCTGCACTACGGCACCGAGGAGCAGAAGAAGCACTGGCTGCCGAAGATGGCCAGCGGCGAGGTGGTCGGCGCCATCGCCATGACCGAGCCGGGCACCGGGTCGGACCTGCAGAACGTCAAGACCAAGGCGCTGCGCGACGGCGACGAGTACGTCATCAACGGCTCGAAGACCTTCATCACCAACGGCTCGCAGGCCGACCTGATCATCGTGGTCGCCAAGACCGACGTGAGCCAGGGCGCGGCAGGCATCAGCCTGGTGCTGGTCGAGGCGGATCGGCCCGGGTTCCGGCGCGGCCGGGTGCTGGACAAGATCGGGCAGAAGGGCCAGGACACCTCGGAGCTGTTCTTCGAGGACGTCCGGGTGCCGGTCACCAACCTGCTCGGCGAGGCCGAGGGCCAGGGGTTCGTGCAGCTCATGCAGCAGCTGCCGCAGGAGCGGCTGATCATCGCGGTCGGCGCGGTGGCGGGCATGGAGACGGCGCTGGAGCACACCCTGCGCTACGTCAAGGAGCGCGAGGCGTTCGGGCGGCCGGTCTTCGGCTTCCAGAACACCAAGTTCAAGCTGGCCGAGGTGGCGACCGAGGCGCGGGTGGCCCGGGTCTTCACCGACGACTGCGTGGCCAGGCACATCAACGGCGAGCTGGACATCCCGACCGTCGCCATGGCCAAGTGGTGGACCACCGAGCGCGCGCTCGAGGTGGCCAGCGAGTGCCTGCAGCTGCACGGCGGCTACGGCTACATGACCGAGTACCCGATCTCCCGCATGTGGGCGGACAGCCGGGTGCAGATGATCTACGCGGGTACCAACGAGATCATGAAGGAGATCATCGCGCGCTCGCTCTGACGCGCTGTGCCGAACCGGGCGTTCTCCGCGGAGTACGCCCGGTTCCGTGTTTCCGCCCACGCCGGGCGAGTACATTCCAGCCCGGAACCCATCCGAGCACCGAGGCATGTCGAAAGCCAGTCATGCGGACAGGGACACGACCATGACCAATGAACCGGCGTTCGCGCCGATTCGCCTGCACAGCGCCGACACCGGCGGACAGGACCCGGCGTGCCCCGCCGACCCGGAAGGCCGGGCGGCCACCGTCGCGCAGAACCGGCAGCTGATCGGGCTGCTCGCGGCCGTCGCGGGCGGCGACCGCGACGCCTTCACCGACTTCTACCGGCACACCAGCCACCGGGTCTTCGGGCTCGCGGTGCGGGTGCTGCGCAGCCACGCCGCCGCCGAGGAGGTCACCCAGGAGGTATACCTGCAGGCCTGGTCGATGGCGGCGCGCTACGACGAGAGCAAGGCGAGCCCGATCGGCTGGCTCATGATGCTCACGCACCGCCGCGCGGTGGACCGGGTGCGCACCGAGCAGAACGCCGCCAGCCGGGACTCGGTCTACGGCCACGCGCACCTGGGCCGCGCGCACGACAGCGTGGCCGAGGAGGTCGGGCAGAAGCTCGACGAGCAGGCGGTGCTGCGCTGCCTGGAGACGCTCACCGCCACCCAGCGCGAGGCGGTCGGGCTGGCGTACTACACCGGCCGCACCTACCGCGAGGTCGCCGACCACCTCGCCGTCCCGCTGCCCACCCTCAAGAGCCGGATCCGGGACGGGTTGAAACGGCTGGAGACCTGCTTGACCGGAAAGACCAGCGATGCCTGACACCGACCGCGACGAGGCGGACCTGCTCGACCTCGCCCCCCTCTACGCGCTCGACGCCGTCGACGCCGGCGAACGCGCCGCGATCGACGAGCGGCTCGCGCGCGCCGACGCGCCGCTCGCCGCCCGATTCGCCGACACCGTCGACCGCACGCACGACGTGCTCGCGGAGCTCTCCCTGGTCGACGCGGTTCCGCCGCCGCCGGAGCTGGAGGGGCGGCTGCTGGCCGCGCTCGACCGGCTGCAGCAGGAACCGGTCCGGGACATCCGCAGCGCGCGCCGGTTCTCCGGGAAGCGGCTGGGCTGGCTGGCGACGGCCGCGGCGGTGCTGGTGGCCGCGGCGGTCGGCGGGGCCGTGCTGGTCGGGCGGGACTCCGGCTCGACCTCGTCGGAGATCACCGCCGCCAGGGTGATCGAGCAGCCGGACGCGCGCGCCGCCACCGTCGCGGTGCCGAGCGGCGGCTCGCTGAGCGTGAACTCCTCCAGCGCGCTCGGCGCGGCCGCGATCTCCTTCGCCGCCATGCCGGAGCTGCCCGCGGACCGCGACTACCAGCTCTGGATCATCCCCCCGGGCGGGACGCCGCAGCCCGCGGCGGTCGTGCCCGGCTCCGGTGAGGTGATCGCGCGGTACGAGACCGCCGACACCATCGCGATCACGGTCGAGCCGACCGGTGGGTCGCAGGCGCCGAGCGGGAGCCCGATCGCGGCCATGGTCATGGACTGACCCGTCCGCGCCCGGCGCGCTGTCGAACTCCTCCGGCATCCGAGACGATCTGGAGGGCGCGATGACCGCGACCGAGCAGCACACCCCCGGCCGGGCCGCGGCCGCGCTCGCAGGCGTTCTCGCCGCGGGCACGGTGCTCGGGGTGGGGCACCTGGTGGCGGCGCTGGTCGACCCGGCCGCGTCGCCCTTCCTGGCGACCGGGGCCGGGATGGTGGACCGGACGCCGCGGGCGCTCAAGGACTTCGCGATCCGCGAGTTCGGGAGCAGCGACAAGCTGGTGCTCTTCGCGAGCATGGCGGTGGTGATGGTGCTGCTCGCCGCCGTCGCCGGGCTGCTGGAGCGGCGGTTCCGCTACGCGGGGTGCGGGCTGCTCGCGGCCCTCGGGCTGGTCGTGGTCGGTGCCGCGCTGCAGCGGCCGGGCGCGACGGCGGTCTTCGCGCTGCCCGCGGTGCTGGGTGTGGTGGCAGGGATCCTCGCCCTGCGCATCCTGATCCGCGCGGCGGTGGCGGGCCCGGTGCGGGTGGGTGGCGGCAGCGAATCGGGGTCGGCCGAGTCCGACCGCCCGGGGCCGATGTCGCGCGATTCCGCACCGATACGCGCCCATTCGCGCCGCGGGTTTCTCGGGATCGCCGCCGGGGTCGGCGCCGTCGCCGTCGCCACCTATGCCGCCGGGCAGTACATCGGGCGCGCGCTGCGCGATGTGGCCGCCGACCGGGCGGGGTTCGTCCTCCCCCGGCCCGCCCGCCCGGCCCCGCCGATCCCGGCCGACGCCACCTTCCCCGAGCCGGGGATCACCCCGTTCACCACGCCGAACGGCGACTTCTACCGCGTGGACACCGCACTGCAGCTCCCCGCGCTGACCTCGGACGACTGGCGGCTGCGCATCCACGGCCTGGTCGACCGCGAGGTCGAGTACACCTTCGCCGACCTGCGCGAGCGCGCCGCTGCGGAGTCCACCTTCACCCTGACCTGCGTCTCCAACGAGGTCGGCGGCGACCTGCTCGGCACCGCCACCTGGACCGGCTACCGCCTCGCCGACCTGCTCGCCGAGGCGGGCCCGCGCCCCGAGGCCGACATGGTGCTCTCCACGAGCATCGACGGCTTCACCGCGAGCACCCCGCTCGGCGCGCTCACCGACGGCCGCGACGCGCTGCTCGCCGTCGGCATGAACGGCGAGCCGCTGCCGGTGGCGCACGGCTACCCGGCCCGCATGGTGGTGCCGGGGCTGTACGGCTACGTCTCCGCCACCAAGTGGGTGGTCGACCTCGAGCTCACCCGCTTCGACCGGGCCACCGCCTACTGGACCGACCGCGGCTGGGCCGCCGAGGCGCCGATCAAGACCTCGTCCCGGATCGACGTCCCCGCCTCCTTCGCCACGGTCGACGCCGGGCGGGTGGTGGTCGCCGGGGTCGCGTGGGCGCAGCGGCACGGCATCGACCGGGTCGAGGTGCAGGTGGACAGCGGGCCCTGGCAGCAGGCCGAACTGGCGGCCGAGTACTCGATCGACACCTGGCGGCAGTGGCGCTGGGCGTGGGATGCCGCGCCGGGCGCGCACACGCTGCGGGTGCGCGCCACCGACCGCACCGGCACCACCCAGACCGACGCCCGCGCCCGCCCCTTCCCGGACGGCTCCTCCGGGTGGCACAGCCGGGTGGTCACGGTGCGGTGAGCGGGCGGGGCGCGGGGGCGGCGCGGCGGACCGGCTGCGCTCCGACCATCGCGAGCAGGCCGTCCAGCTGGTATTCGAAGAGCTCGGCGCGGTCGGCGAAGGTCTGCGCCCCGTACATGTCGAACACATCGGCGCTCACTGCGCCGATCAGCCCGGCGTAGAGCGCGGTGCCGCGGGCGGCGAGCCAATCCGGCAGCGGCAGCCCGAACTCCGTTCGGATCGCCTCGAAGTCGGCGTGCAGTGCGGGCGAGGCAGCGGGAACCCCGGGGGGCTCGGTGAGCGCGCCCGCCGCGTGCGCCGCGGCGAGCAGCCGCATCATGGCGAGGATGAGCCGGGTGCCGGACTGCACCGTCTGCTCGGCGGGGGCGTGGTAGCCGGGCACCGGGGTGCCGAAGAGCAGGCCGTAGCGGGCCGGTTCGGCGAGCGCCCAGCCGCGCAGCGTGCGGCCGAGCGCGCGCAACCCGTGCACCGGGTCGCCGGGCTCGGCGGCCAGTGCGGCGTCCACCGCGTCGCCGAGCGCGGTGTAGCCGTCGATGAGCAGCATGGTGAGCAGCTCGTCGCGGCTGCGCACGTAGCGGTAGACCGCGGAGGAGACGACGCCGAGGTCGCGGGCGACGGCGCGCAGTGAGAGCGCGGCGGCACCGTCGGCCGCCAGGTGTCGGCGGCCGATCTCCAGGATGTCGGTCATGGTCTGCGCCCTGGCGCGGTCGCGGGGTGTCGGCATCGTCCCAGCGTGGCTCGGAAGAGAGAGCGGTGTCAACTCTGGTGAGCGCCGCTCCGCACAAAGACGTAACCGGCGGTTTCGTCTACAAGCTACCGAGGAGTAGTGTTGCTTCCGTCACTACTCGCCCGGATCGAGGAGCAGCCCATGGACCAGCGGACGACCGACTACGACGTGCTGATCGTCGGCTCGGGGTTCGGCGGAAGCGTGACCGCGCTCCGGCTGGTCGAGAAGGGGTATCGGGTCGCCGTGCTGGAGGCGGGGCGCCGCTTCGCCGACGACGAGTTGCCGCGCACCTCGTGGGACCTGCGCAAGTTCCTCTGGGCGCCCAAGCTCGGCTGCTACGGCATCCAGCGCATCCACCCGCTGCGCAATGTGCTCATCCTGGGCGGCGCGGGCGTCGGCGGCGGCTCGCTGAACTACGCCAACACGCTCTACGTGCCGCCGGAGCCGTTCTTCCAGGACCCGCAGTGGCGCGACATCACCGACTGGCGCGCCGAGCTGACCCCGTACTACGAGCGGGCCAAGCAGATGCTCGGCGTGGTGCGGAACCCGCACATGACGCCCGCCGACGAGATCTTCAAGCAGGTCGCCGACGACATGGGTGTCGGCGACACCTTCGTGCAGACGCCGGTCGGCGTCTTCTTCGGCGAGCCCGGCGAGACGGTGCCCGACCCGTACTTCGGCGGCGTCGGCCCGGAGCGCACCGGCTGCCTGGAGTGCGGCGACTGCATGGTCGGCTGCAAACACGGCGCGAAGAACACGCTGGTCAAGAACTACCTCTACCTCGCGGAGCAGGCCGGAGCCGAGGTGATCCCGCTGACCACGGTGACCGGGCTGCGCCCGCACGCCGACGGCACCTGGGACGTCACCACCGAGCGCACCGGCGCCTGGCTGCGCAAGCGGCCGCACACCTGGTCCGCCGCCCAGGTGGTGCTGGCCGCCGGCACGCTCGGCACCCAGAAGCTGCTGCACGCCATGCGCGACACCGGGACGCTGCCCGAACTCTCCCCCCGGGTCGGCGAGCTGACCCGCACCAACTCCGAGTCGATCGTCGGCGCCGCCACCCGCAAGGTCGACCCGAACCTGGACGTCACCCGCGGCGTCGCCATCACCTCCTCCATCCACCCCACCCCGGACACGCACATCGAGCCGGTGCGCTACGGCCGCGGCTCGAACTCCATGGGGCTGCTGCAGACGCTCATGGTGGACGGCGGCGGCCGGGTGCCGCGCTGGCTGCGCTTCCTCGGCGTCGCGCTGCGCCACCCGCTCACCCTGCTCAGCTTCCTGAGCGTGCGGAACTGGAGCGAGCGGACCATCATCTCGCTGGTCATGCAGCACCTGGACAACTCGATCACCACCTACACCACGCGCGGGCTCTTCGGCCGCAAGCTCACCAGCAGGCAGGGGCACGGCGAGCCCAACCCCACCTGGATCCCGGCGGGCAACGACGTCACCCGCAGGGTCGCGGAGAAGATCGGCGGCGTGGCGGGCGGCACCTGGGGCGAGGTCTTCAACATCCCGCTCACCGCGCACTTCCTCGGCGGCGCGCCGATCGGCGCGGACCGCGAGCACGGGGTGATCGACGCCTACCACCGGGTCTTCGGCTACCCGACGCTGAGCGTGGTCGACGGCGCCGCCGTCTCCGCCAACCTCGGCGTCAACCCCTCGCTCACCATCACCGCCCAGGCCGAGCGGGCCGCCGCCTACTGGCCCAACCGGGGCCAGGTCGATCAGCGGCCGGCGCAGAGCGAGCGCTACCGGCAGGTCGCCCCGGTCGCGCCCGAGCACCCGGTGGTCCCGGCGCACTCCCCCGCCGCACTCGTGCTGCCCATCGTGCACATCACCTCCGGGCAGCCGAGCACCCCCGCGGTGAGCTGACCGCCGCGCCGCCGCCTTCGCGCGTTTTGCGGATGGCGTTCGACCATTGCTCGTACATTGACGAATGTCCCCACACCGGTGCGGCCGATCGGAGCGTGCAACTGTGCCAACGGACGAAATCGACGCCGACTACGTGATCGTCGGGGCGGGCTCATCGGGAGCGGTGCTGGCGAACCGGCTGAGCGCCGACGCCGCCACGCAGGTGGTGCTGCTGGAGGCCGGGCCCGCGGACAAGAACCGGTTCGCGCACATCCCGGCCGGGTTCTCGAAGCTGTTCCGCACCGAGGTGGACTGGGACTACCTGACCGAGCCGCAGCAGCAGCTCGGTAACAGGCAGATCTACTGGCCGCGCGGCAAGATGCTGGGCGGCTCGTCGTCGATGAACGCCATGATGTGGGTGCGCGGGTTCAAGGCCGACTACGACGAGTGGGCGCTGCTGGCGGGCAGCGAGTGGGGGTTCCAGGCCGCGGTCGAGCAGTTCCGGCGGATCGAGAACGTCGAGGGCGCCGCGTACCCGGACGAGGGGACCACCGGCCCGCTGCACATCCAGCACCAGCGCAGCCCGCGCGGGCTCACCGCCGCCTACCTGACCGGGGTCCGGGAGGCCGGGTACCCGGTGGAGCCCGCGAACCGGCCGGAGCCGGAGGGCTTCTCGCAGACCATGGTGACCCAGCGGGCGGGGCGTAGGTGGAGCACCGCCGACGGCTACCTGCGCCCGGCCATGCGCCGCTCCAACCTGCGGGTGCGGACCGAGGCGCAGGCCACCCGGGTGCTCTTCGACGGCACCCGCGCGGTCGGCGTCGAGTACCGGCAGGGCGGTGCGACCAGGGTGGTGCGGGCGCGGCGCGAGGTGGTGCTCTGCGGCGGCGCGATCAACACCCCCCAGCTGCTGCTGCTCTCCGGGATCGGCGACGCCGAACAGCTCGCCGCGCACGGCATCCCGGTCGTGCAGCACGCGCCGGAGGTCGGGGCGGGGCTGCAGGACCACCTGGTGGCCGCGCTCGGCTACGGGGTGCAGGGCGATTCGCTCTTCGCCGCGGAGAAGCCGCGCGAGCTGCTCGGCTACCTGCTGCGCCACCGCGGCATGCTGACCTCGAACGTCGGCGAGGCGTACGGCTTCGTGCGCAGCCGCCGCGACCTGGAGCAGCCGGACCTGGAGCTGATCTTCGCGCCCGCGCCGTTCTTCCACGAGGGGCTGCGCGACCCCGAGGAGCACGGCGTGGTGCTGGCCACGGTGCTGCTGCGTCCCTTCAGCCGCGGCGCCATCACCCTGGCCTCGGCCGACCCGCTCGCCAAGCCGCTCATCGACCCGCGCTACCTCACCGACAGCGACGGCGCCGACCGGGCCGCCATCCTGGCCGGGCTGCGCGCCTGCGCCGAGATCGCGCAGACCCCGGCGATGAAGGCGGTGCTCGGCGACCTCATCTACCCGCCGCAGGCCCCGGACGACCTGGCCGCCGCCATGCGGCTGACCCTGGAGCAGTACTCGCACACGCTGTACCACCCGGTCGGCACCTGCCGGATGGGCACCGACGCGGCCAGCGTCGTCACCCCGCGGCTCGAGGTGCGCGGCGTGCACGGGCTGCGGGTGGCCGATGCCTCGGTGATGCCGCTGCTGGTCCGCGGGCACACGCACGCCCCCGCCGTCTTCGTCGGCGAGCAGGCGGCGAAGTTCCTGCGGAACCCCTGAGAACTCAGTGCGCCGGGACGCGGGCGAAGCCGAGCGGCGGCGTCGGGTAGGGGTTGCTCGGGACCGGGCGGAAGTCGGCGAGTGCGGGCAATACGTCCGTGTTACGCGCGGCGTAGCAGCGCACCAGCGGCAGCCGCCCGGCCACCTCGGCGCGCTCCAGCGGCTCGGGGTCGAGGAAGCCGATCACGTCCAGCCCGACGCCGAGCGTGCGCGCGATCCGCAGCACCGCCCCGGACTTGCGGCCCCACCCCACCTCGACGGCGGAGAAGTACTCGAGCACGCCGTGCCCGGCCAGCGCGGCCACGGTGCGGTCGCGGTGGCCGCGACCGGCGACGGCGTGCAGCACGCCGCGGTCGCGGAGCAGCCGCAGGGTGCGCAGCGCGGCGGGGCGCAGCGCACCGCCGTGGCCGTCGCTGACGGCGCCGTTCCACAGCGTGTGGTCCGGTTCCCACACCAGGCAGCGCAGAGCCGGTCTCATCCGCCCGCTCCTATCGGTCGTCGACGCGCGTGTCACGAGATCGCCCTCACTGTCGGCCTCGCGACACGAACCGGCAAGCCCCCGATTCCCGGTGCCGACCGGACGGAGGCGGCACCGACTCTACAAGCCGCGGCCACCGCCGCCCCGGGGTTTCGGCGGCGACCCGAACCGGACGTGATACGACTCACGCCCGGTTTCGGCTACGCTTTCCGGACCGGCTGTGATCGGTCACAGTGGCTTTTCGGGCGACGACGCCGGGATTCACAGAAGCACGGGATTCGTTCCCCGGACAGCGTGCGGCGATTACTGTGATCAACCTGCACAGCTAGTAGAACCCGGGGGCAGAAGGAGTCGCCTATGTCCGTCGACAGTTCGTCCCGAGCGGGCCTGACCCTGTCGGGCAAACCGATGTCGTCGTCCCTCCAGGACGTCCGGTCGCTGTCCCGTCAGATGGTGGGGCATTTCGTCGCGAACGTCGTGCCCTGCGGGACCCTACCCGGCGATGCCATCTCCGGCGATGTCACCACGATCACCAGGGTCTGCCTCGAATTCGCGGTCAGCATGCTCGACGGCAAGGACATTCCGGAGAAGTTGCAGCGGCTGCAGGACGCGGCGGCGGGGTGGGCGCGCGAGGGCGTGCCGATCGACACCATCCACCACTCCATCCACGAGGGCTTCAAGATGGGGCTCGACCTGGTGGTGTCGCAGGCCAGCATCAAGGACTACGAGAACCTGGTGGACGGCGCCAAGACCGTCGTCGAGATGCTCGACATGATCACCACCACGATCTCCATGGCCTACGTGCGCGAGCTGCGCTCGGTGGTCAGCGAGCACCACACCGCGGTGCACACGCTGACCTCGGCGCTGCTCGGCGGGCACAGCACCTCGACCATGGCCCGCGAGTGCGGGATCGCCATCGCGACCTCGTACGCGGTGCTCGCGGTCGCCATCCCGCCGCACCGGGACGAGGCGAACCCGACCCTGGACGGCCTGGTGGTGGCGCGGCGCAAGCTGCGCCGGGTGCAGGCCGAGCTGGCCACCCGCTGCGGGGAGAGCGCGCTCTCGCTGCTCAGCGTGGACGGCGGCACGGTGCTCATCCCGGCCTCCCGCTTCGACCGCGAGGGCTTCGACGCCCTGGTCGAGCAGTTGTCGCGGGCGGCGCAGGTCGGCATCACGGCGACCGTGGTGGAGGCGACCCCGGAGCAGATCCCGGACGCCGCGGACCAGGCGCACGAACTGCTGGACATGGTGCAGCGGCTGCAGGCGGTGGCCGGGCTCTACCGCTTCGACGAGCTGGCGCTGGAGTACCAGCTCACCCGCCCCGGCCCCGGCCGGGAGTACCTGGGGTCGCTGCTCGACCCGCTGGACGAGCACCCCGAGCTGCTGGAGACGCTGCAGCGGCACATCGCCAACAACCTGAACCGGCAGCGCACCGCGCGCGTCCTGCACGTGCACACCAATACGGTGGACTACCGGCTCAAGCGGATCGGCCAGCTCACCGGCTTCGACCCCTCGCAGCCCTCCGGGCTGTGGTACCTGCGCTCGGCGCTGGTCGCGCGCACCTACCGCGCGTCCTGACACCGACACCGCCCGACGGCCCCCGGCAGCCCGCCGGGGGCCGTCGGCGTCACGGCCTGCGGATCATGGTCCAGAACCGCGGCATGCCGTCGGGTCGGTGGGTGGCGGCGACGTCGAAGCCGTGCCGCTCGTAGAAGGGCACGTTCGCCTCGTTGACCGTCTCCAGGTAGACCGGGTGGCCGGACTCGGCGAGCACCGGGTCGATGAGCGCGCCCGCGTGCCCGCGCCCCTGCTCGGCCGGGTCGACGCCGAGGATGAACAGGGGCAGGAAGGGCTGCTCGATCACCTCCCGCTGGGCCCGCTCCAGCTCGCCGGTGAAGGCACCGAAGCGGCGGAAGGCGCCGAGCCCGAGCCGCACCGGCGCGCTCAGGAATCCGGCGCCCGCGAGCTCGCGCATCCCGAGTCCGCGCCCGGGCAGCAGCCAGATGGCCGCGCCCGCGCCGGGACGCTCGTCCAGCCTGCCGTACTTCGCGCCGAGCCGGGCACTGGCGCCGAAGAACCACGGCAGCACCGCCGCGCGGCGGGCCGGGTCGGGCTGGATGTAGGTGAACATGGGGTCGTCGTGGAACGCGCGGGCCAGGATCCTGCCGGTTCCGGTCATGTCGGGATCGTAGAGCGCGGCGCCGCGCGCGGCAGCGGATTTCCGGCCGTGTCCAGCGCTGCGCGCAGCGGGATTCCGCGCTTCGATCGCCTCTTCCGATCGGTTCCGATCAGTATCGGCGGAACGTGAATTCGGTTGTGCGCCAATCATTGACCGTGCTCGATCGGCCGTGCTGGAGTCGATTTCATGTCTGCAGAGCACGAAGCGCCCCGGCGTCCGAGGAACAGGTTGGGCCGCAGCCGGGCGTGGCCGATCGCGGCGGTGATCGCGGTCGTCGCGGTGGTGGCGGCCGGGGTGGTGCTTGCCACCCGCCCCGGCTCGGAGGCCGCGGCGGAGACCCCGGCCCGCAGCGGGACGCTGACCTACGCGGTGGCGGGCACCCAGGTCTCGCTCGACCCCGCGGTCGCGGCCACCGCGGTGACCAGCGTGATCAACCGGAACATCTTCGACTCGCTGGTGGTGCAGACCGGCCCGGAGAGCTTCGGGCCGTGGTTGGCGACCGAGTGGAGCCTCTCCCCCGACGGCCGCACCTACGCCTTCACCCTGAAGGAGGGCGTCACCTTCCACGACGGCACCCCACTGGACGCCGCAGCGGTGCGCGCCACCCTCGACCACGTGGTGGACCCGAAGACCAAGTCGGCCTACGCCGCCTCGCTGATCACCCCGTACCAGGAGACCAGGGTGCTCGACGCCCGGCGGCTCGAGGTGGTGCTGAGGCAGCCGTTCACCCCGTTCCTGCAGGCGCTCTCCACGCCGAGCCTCGGCATCCAGAGCCCGGCGGCGCTGGCCGCGCCGGAGTACCGGCCGGTGGGCACCGGCCCGTTCGCCTTCGAGCGGTGGGAGCAGGGCAAGCGCGAGACGCTGGTGCGCAACGAGACCTACAGCTCGCCGCCGACCGGCGCGGCGAACCAGGGCGCCGCCTACCTGGACCGGCTGGTGTTCGAGTTCGTCGCGGAGGACGCCACCCGCTACGGCGCGCTGACCGGCGGCCAGGTCCACGGCATCGCCGGGGTGCCCCCGGTCTCCGCCGGTGAGCTGGCCGAACTGCCCGGCTTCGCCCTGCACAGCACCGAGACGCCGGGGCTGAACTACAACGTCTACCTGAACCGGAGCCGCGGCGCGCTGCAGGACCCGCTGGTGCGGCGGGCGCTGAGCTCGGCGGTCGACGTCGAGGCGCTGGTGCGCAACGTCTACTTCGGCCGATACCCGGTCGCGGACAACGCGCTCAGCCCGATCACCGCCGACTACGACGACGGCGCGAGCGCCGAGCTGGCGAAGCACGACCCGGACGCCGCCCGTCGGCTCCTGGACCAGGCCGGGTGGACCGGCACCGACGCCGACGGGTACCGGGTCAAGGACGGCAGGCGGCTCACCCTGGTCTGGCCGTACTGGCCGGAGGGCACCCGCGAGCAGCGCGAGGTGATCGCGGAGGGGTTCAAGGCGCAGGCCCGCACGGTCGGCATCGAGATCGCCAGGCCCACCGTCGACACCGGCACCTACGTGGACCGCTACCTGATCGGCGGCGAGTACGACCTGGTGGACGTGAGCTTCGCCCGCCCGACCCCGGACGTGCTGCGCTTCGCCTTCTTCTCCGCCAACACCTACGCGAAGGCGGGCGGCAATGTCGCGCTGGTGAACTCGCCGGAGATCGACGCGTGGGTGACCGAGGCGGCGGCCGATCCGGGCAAGGCGGGCGCGGCCTACTCGGCGGTGCAGCGCGAGGTGCTGAAGCAGGCCTACATCGTCCCGGTCTACACCCCGGTGAGCCTCACCGGCTTCGCGGATTCGGTGCGCGGGCTGGTCTTCGACGCGCAGACCTACCCGCGCTTCGCCGACGTCTGGCTCGGCTCCTGAGCCGGGTGCCGGAGCCGCTGCGCTGGCTCGCCGGGCGGCTGGCGCTGGCGCTGCTGGTGATGTGGGGCGCGGCCACGGTGACCTTCGCCGGGCTGCTGCTCATCCCGGGCGATCCGGCGCGGGCGGTGGCGGGCGGGGTCGCGGCCACCGCCTCGCCGGAGGTGCTGGCCCGGATCCGCGCCGACTACGGCTTCGACGACCCGGTGCTCGTGCAGTACCTGCGCTTCCTGGGCAGGCTGCTCCGGGGCGACCTGGGCCGCTCGTACCAGCTGAACCAGCCGGTGCTCACCGTGCTGGCCGAGCAGGCCGGGGCGACGCTGGCGCTGGCGCTGGGCGGGATGGCGCTGGGGCTGCTGCTCGCGCTCGCGGTGGCGGTCGCCACCGCGGGCAGGCCGCGGCCGCGCGCGATCGCCAGGGCGGCGGAGTTCGGGGCGCTCTCCATGCCGACGTTCTGGATCGGGTTCCTGCTGCTCGCGCTCTTCTCCTTCCGCTGGCACCTGTTCCCGGTCCTCGGCAACGGCGGCCCGGCGGCGCTGGTGCTGCCCTGGATCACGCTGGCGGTCGCCATCGCGGGGGTGCTCTCCCAGGTGACCAGGGACGGGATCGAGCAGGCGCTGGCGCAGCCGTTCGCGCTCACCGCGCGGGCCCGCGGCGCCACCGAGACCAGGGTGCGGCTGCACCACGCGCTGCGGCACGCGGCGCTGCCGGTGCTGACCATCTCGGGCTGGATGTTCGGCAACCTGCTCGGCGGGGTGGTGGTCGTGGAGACCGTCTTCGCCCGGCAGGGGCTGGGCCAGGTGCTGGTGACGGCGGTGCGCGGGCGCGACTACCCGGTGGTGACCGGGCTGGTGGTGCTGACCGCGGCGGCGTTCTCGCTGATCGGGATCGCCCTGGATCAGCTGTACCGGATCGTCGATCCGCGGGTCGGGGCGGTGGTCCGGTGAGCGCCCCGACCCCGATCGTGCCGACCCCCGGTGCCGGGCTGCCCGGGCTCGGGGTGCTGCTCGCCGGGGTCACGCTGGGGGTGATCCTGCTGGCGGCGGTGGCGCCGGGGCTGCTGGCCGGCTCGCCGGAGGCGATCGACCCGGCGGTCGCGCTGCGGCCGCCGAGCCTGGCGCACCCGTTCGGCACCGACTGGCTCGGCCGCGACGTCTACGCCAGGGTGGTGCATGGGACCGCGGCCACGCTGCTGGTCGGGGTCGGCGCGACGCTGGCGGCGAGCCTGGTCGGCGCGGTGTGGGGGCTGCTGGCGGCGCTGGGCGGGCCGGTGGCCGACCAGGTCGGCATGCGGCTCGCCGACGTCTTCCTGGCGTTCCCGGCGGTGCTGATGGCGCTGCTGGTGGTGGCGATCCTCGGGCCGGGCACCGGGAACGTCGCGATCGCGGTGACGGTGGCGCTGGCGCCGGGGTTCGCCAGGATCGTGCGGATCCGCACGCACCTGGTGCGGCAGTTCGCGTACGTGCGGGCGGCGCTCGACCTCGGCATCGCGCCGTGGCGGGTGGTGCTGCGGCACGTGGCGCCGAACGTGCTGATCCCGCTCGGGGTGCTGGTGGTGATCAATATCGGCACCGCAATCATCATCGGCGCCTCGCTCAGCTTCCTCGGGCTCGGCGCGGAGTCCACGGTGCCGGAGTGGGGTTCGCTGCTCGCGCAGTCCCGCAACTACCTGTCCGCGCAGTGGACGCTGGCCGTCTTCCCCGGGCTGGCGGTGACCGTGACGGTGCTCGCGGTCAGCGTGCTCGGCCGGGCGCTGCAGGCCCGATCGGAGGGAGAAGGGTGAGCGAAGCGCTGCTCGAGGTGCGGAAGCTGTCGGTGCGGTTCGGCTCCGGCGCGCCCGCGGTGCGCGAGGTCGGGCTGGAGCTCGCGGCCGGGCGCTGCCTGGCGCTGGTCGGCGAGTCCGGCTCCGGGAAGAGCGTGGTGGCCAGGACCCTGCTCGGGCTGGCCGGCGCGAACGCGGAGGTGCACGCGGAGCGGCTGAGCTTCGACGGTACCGACCTGCGCGCACTGTCCGGCCGCGCGTGGCGCCGGATCCGGGGCAGGCGCATCGGCTTCGTCCTGCAGGACGCGCTGACCTCGTTGGACCCGCTGCGCCGGATCGGGCACGAGGTGGCCGAGCCGTTGCACATCCACGGCCTGGCGAAACCCGGCGAGCTGGACGACGCGGTGCTGGAACTGCTGACCGCCGTCGGCATCCCGGACCCCGACGACCGGCTGCTGCAGTACCCGCACGAGCTCTCCGGCGGGCTGCGGCAGCGGGTGCTCATCGCCTCCGCCGTCGCGGCCGGGCCGGAGCTGATCATCGCCGACGAGCCGACCACCGCGCTGGACGTCGGGGTGCAGGCGCAGATCCTGCGGCTGCTCGACGAGCGCAGGGCCGCGGGCAGCGCCGTGCTGTTGATCAGCCACGACCTCGCCGTGGTCGCGGGCAGCGCCGACGAGGTGGCGGTGCTCTACGCGGGGGTGGTGGTGGAGCGCGGCAGCACCGCGGAGATCTTCGGCGCGCCCGCGCACCCCTACACCGTGGAGCTGCTGGCCGCCGCGCCGACGGTGGACGGCCCGGCCGAGCACCCCGCGCTCGCGCCGTGGGCACCGCCCGCCGGGTCCGGCTGCCCGTTCGCCACCCGCTGCCCGCTGGTCGAGGAGCGTTGCCGGACGGCGCTGCCCGAGCTGGTCGAGCTCGGCGCCGGGCACGCGGCGCGCTGCCTGCGCCCCGGCGAGCACCGGCCGCGCGCCCGGCTCGCGCCCCCGGCGGAGCCGCCCGCGCCGGACGGCCCGCCGCTGCTGGAGTTCCGGGAGGTGGCGCACGAGTACAAGGTGGTCGGTGGAGGCAGGCGGCGCACCGTCGAGGACGTCTCGTTCACCCTGGCCCGCGGTGAGACACTCGGCGTGGTCGGCGAATCCGGGTCGGGCAAGTCGACGATCGCGCGGCTGGCGCTGGCCCACCTCACCCCGAACGCGGGCACGGTGCACTTCGACGGCGAGCCGTGGAGCGCGCGCACCGAACGCTCCCGCAGGCCGCTGCGGCCGCGTGTCCAGCTCATCGACCAGGACCCGCTCAGCGCCTTCGACCCGCGCTGGAACGTGGGCCGGATCATCGCCGAGGCGCTGCACCGGGAGCGTTCCCCGGCGGCGCGGGTGGCGGCGCTGCTGGTGTCGGTGGGGCTCGACCCCGAGCTGGTCCCACGCCGTCCGGCGCAGCTCTCCGGCGGACAGCGGCAGCGGGTGGCGATCGCGCGAGCCCTGGCGACCGAGCCGGAGCTGATCGTCGCCGACGAGCCGGTCTCCGCGCTCGACGTCACCATCCAGGCACAGATCCTCGAGCTGTTCGACCGGGTCCGGCGGGAGACCGGCACCGCGCTGCTCTTCATCTCGCACGACCTGGCGGTGGTGCGCAGGCTGTGCCGCCGGGTGCTGGTCACCCGGGACGGCCAGGTCGTCGAGGCCGGGCCGACCGAGCGGCTCTTCGCCGCCCCGCAGCACCCCTACACCCGGCAGTTGCTGGCCGCCGTCCCGCGCGCGGCCGTCCCCGTCCCCCTCTCGAAAGGATCGTTGTGAGCGCACCCTCCCGCACCCGCGTGGTGCTCGTGACCGGCGCCGCCTCCGGCATCGGCCGGGCCACCGCCGAGCTCTTCGCCGAGCGCGGCGAGCACGTGGTCGCCGTCGACGTCTCCGCCCGCGGCCTGGAATCGCTCGGCGACGGCATCGTCGGCATCACCGGCGACGTCTCCGCCGAGGAGGTGAACCGGGCCGCGGTGCGGACCGCGCTGGAGCGGTTCGGCAGGCTGGACACCGTCGTGCTGAACGCGGGCACCGGCGGCACCCCGCCGCTGGAGACGCCGGGCTCGGTCGAGGCGGCCGACCGGATCTTCGGGGTCAACCTGCGCGGCCCCATCCACGGCCTCAAGGCCGCCGTTCCCGCGCTGCGCGAGACCCGCGGGTCGGCGATCTTCACCTCCTCGGTGGCCGGGCTGCGCGGCGACCCCGGCAACTGGGCCTACAACGCCTCCAAGGGCGCGCTGATCAACCTGGTGCGCGCCTTCGCCATCGACTACGCCGCGCAGGGCGTGCGGGTCAACGCCCTCGCCCCCGGCCTCACCCGCACCGGCATCACCGCGAACGTGCACCAGGATCCGGCGCTGCTGGAGCTGATCGAACGCCGGATCCCGCTGGGGCGCTTCGCCGAACCGCGCGAACAGGCCGAGGCCATCTGGTTCCTGGCCTCCCCGGCGGCCGGCTACATCACCGGCACCACGCTCGTCGTGGACGGCGGGCTGGACGCCAACCTCGGCATCCTCCCGCTGCCCGGCCAGTCCTTCTGAATCCCGTTCCGCCACCCGAGAAGGAGAGACGATTGACCACCACCACGCAGACGAACAAGGATGTCGCGCGTCGCTTCTACCACGAGGTGATCACCGAGGGGCAGCTGCACCTGCTGGACGAGATCATCGCCGAGGACGGCACCGACAGCGCCGTCCCGGCAGGCAGCGTCAAGGGCCGCGGCGGCTTCGTCGAGCACATCACCTGGCTGCGCGCCAATGTCGAGAACGTCACCGCCACCGTCGTCGACACCGTCGCCGAGGACGACCGGGTCGTCGTCTACTGGACCATCGAGGGCACGCAGCGCGGCGAGCTCTTCGGCGTGCCGGACACCGGGCGGCACTTCACCGGGTTCAGCATCAGCACCATCCGGTTCCGGGACGGGCGGATCGTGGAGTACTCGGTGCTGCCGGACCGGGCCGGGATCATCGCCCAGCTCGCGGGCTGATCGCTCGCCGAAGGGGGGCCTCCCGCACC
>NZ_JBHVAK010000045.1:0-59371 GCF_042667085.1 Nocardia sp. NPDC057353 | reverse complement strand
ACCGGTGCCGGCACTGCCACCGGTGCCGGCACTGCCACCGGTGCCGGCACTGCCACCGGTGCCGGCACTGCCACCGGTGCCGGCACTGCCACCGGAGCCGGCGCGGTCGCCGGAGCCGATACGGTCGCCGGGAGCGGCCAGGTAGCCGCCTCCGGCGGCGACCTCGCCGCCGAGGTCGCGGCCATCGCCGCGCTCCCCGCGGCGGAACAGCGCGCCGCACTGGCCGAGGCGGGCATGATCATGCCGCACTGGCCCCGCCCCTACGGCCGCGCCGCCGACCCCATGACCGGCCTGATGATCTCGGAGGAGCTGCGCCGCGCCGGCGTCGACGTCCCCGACCTCACCATCGGCGGCTGGGCCGTCCCCACCCTCCTGCAGCACGGCAGCGAAGAGCAGGTCGAGCGGTTCGCCTGGCCGACCCTGCGCGGCGACGTCCTCTGGTGCCAGCTCTTCAGCGAGCCGGAGGCGGGCTCCGACCTGGCCGCCCTGCGCACCACGGCCAAGCGCACCGACGGCGGCTGGATCCTGCGCGGCCAGAAGGTCTGGACCTCACTCGCCGACAAGGCGAACTGGGCCATCTGCCTGGCCCGCACCGACCCGGATGCCCCCAAGCACAAGGGCATCTCGTACTTCCTGCTGAAGATGGACTCCCCGGGCCTGACGATCCGCCCGCTGGTGCAGATCACCGGCGAGGCCAGGTTCAGCGAGGTCTTCCTGGACGACGTCTTCGTCCCGGACGAGAACCTGGTCGGCGACCTGAACAACGGCTGGAAGATCACCCGCGCCACGCTCGCCGCCGAGCGGGTCGCCATGAGCGGCAGCGGCATCGGCACCGCGCTGGAGGAGCTGGTCGCCAAGCTCCCGGCCACCGGCCCCGGCGCCGAGCTGCGCAACGACAAACTCGGCGCGCTGATCTCGGACGCCATCGCGGGCCTGCTGCTGGAGCAGCACGCCGCCGTGCGCATGCTCACCGGTTCCGACCCCTCGGCGCAGAGCAGTGTGCGCAAACTGGTGGGTGTACGGCATCGCCAGGCGGTCGCGGAGTTCGCGGTCGAGGTGGCGGGCACGGTCGGCGCGCAGGAGACCGCTGAGGTCAAGGAGTTCCTGCTCACCCGGTGCCTGTCCATCGCGGGCGGCACCGAGCAGATCCTGCTGACCGTCGCCGGTGAGCGGATCCTCGGGCTGCCGAGAGAGCAGACGTAGGGACGGGGACGAACGTGGATTTCACCAGGGACGAGAGTCAGGACGCGATCGCCGAGGTGGTCGTGAGCCTGCTGGAGCGCAATGCGCAGCGGGACATGGAGCTGTGGCCGCGGCTCGTGGACTCCGGGCTGCTCGCGGTGCCGCTGCCGGAGAAGCTCGGCGGCGCAGGCATGGGGCTTTCCGAGGTGTCGGTGCTGCTCACCGAGCTCGCCACCGACGCGGTCGCGGTGCCCGCGCTGCCGACGCTCGGCTTCGGCGTCGTGCCGCTGCTGGACGCGCTGCCGGACGAGCTGGCGGAGCGGGTGTTCGGCGCGGTCGCCGAGGGCGCGGTGCTGACCGCCGCGCTCAGCGAGCAGGGCGCGCCGTTCACCGAGACGCCGCAGACCACCGCCGTGCGCGAAGCCGGGTCGGTGACCATCACCGGGCACAAGGTGGCGGTGCCGTACGCGGCGGAGGCGCGCTGGCTGCTGATCCCCACCGACGCCGGGATCGCGCTGGTCGAGGGCGACGCCCCCGGCCTCGAGGTGACGCCGAGCCCGGCCTCCGGCGGCGACCGGGAGGCGACGGTCCGGCTGACCGGCGTCACCGTCCCGGAGGCGCAGCTGCTCGCGCTGCCGCTGCCGGTGCTGCACCGGGCCGCGGTGGCCGCCATCGGCTCGGTCGCCGACGGCCTGCTGCGCGGCGCGCTCGCGCTCACCGCCGAGCACGTCCGGGTGCGGCACCAGTTCGGCAGGCCGCTGGCCCAGTTCCAGGCGGTGGCCCAGCAGATCGCCGATCTGTACGTGGTCTCGCGGACCGTCGGCGCCGCCGCGCAGTCCGCGAACTGGGCACTCGCCCAGGACGATTCGAGCCCGGAGCACCTGGAGCGGATCGACGACGACCTCGAGGTGCTCGCGTACACGGTCGCGTCCGAGCTGCCCGCCGCCATGCAGAAGTGTCACCACCTGCACGGCGGGCTCGGCGTGGACATCACCCACCCCATGCACCGCTACTACTCACAGGCCAAGGACCTCGCCCGGCGACTGGGCGGCGCGTCCTTCCGACTCGATCGATTGGGGGCCAGATGTACATCGACCTGACCATCGAGCAACGCAGGCTGCGCGCCGAGCTGCGCGCGTACTTCGCCGACCTGGTGACGCCGGAGGAGCACGCCGAGATGTCGGTGAACCGGCACGGCGACGCCTACCGCGCCGTCGTGCGCCGGATGGGCCGGGACGGCAGGCTCGGGGTCGGCTGGCCCAAGGAGTACGGCGGCGGCGGCTTCGGCGCCGTCGAGCAGCAGATCTTCTACAACGAGGCGGTCCGCGCCGATGTGCCCCTGCCGCTCGTCACCCTGCTCACCGTCGGCCCGACGCTGCAGAGCTACGGCACCGAGGAGCAGAAGCGGAAGTTCCTGCCCGGCATCCTCTCCGGCGACATCCACTTCGCCATCGGCTACTCCGAGCCGGACGCGGGCACCGACCTCGCGGCGCTGCGCACCAGCGCGGTCCGCGACGAGGCCACCGGCGACTGGGTGGTGAACGGCCAGAAGGTCTACACCACCGGCGCGCACGAGGCCGACTACGTCTGGCTGGCCGCCCGCACCGGCAGCGCCGAATCGCGGCACCGCGGCATCACCATCCTGATCGTCGACACCACCGACCCCGGCTACTCGTGGACGCCGATCATCACCAGCGACGGCGCGCACCACACCAACGCCACCTACTTCGACAATGTCCGGGTCCCGGCCGGGATGCTGGTCGGCGAGGTGGATCGGGGCTGGCGGCTGATCACCACCCAGCTCAACCACGAGCGGGTCGGGCTCGGCCCCTCCGGCAAGATCGAGCAGCTCTACGACCGGGTGTACTCCTGGGCGCGGCCGCGCGGCGTGCTGGAGAAGCCGGACGTGCAGCGCTCGCTGGGCCGGATGCACGCCATGGTTCGGCTCAACGAACTGCTGAACTGGCAGGTCGCCGCGGCCGCCGAGCGCGCGGACGCGGACCCCAACGACGTCATCGCCGACGCCTCCGCCACCAAGGTGTACTCCACCGAGGCGCTGCAGGAGGCGGGCAGGCTGGCCGAGGAGATCGTCGGCGGCTACGGCGACCCGGCCGAGCCCGCCACCGCCGAGCTGCTCACCTGGCTGGACCGGCGGACCAAGCAGAACCTGGTGGTGACCTTCGGCGGCGGCGTCAACGAGGTCATGCGCGAACTCGTCGCCTCCTCGGGGCTGAAACTGCCCCGGGTACCCCGGTAACGGAAGGACTGTCGTGAGCACACCGGAAGGGATCCGGGACGCCGCCGAGGAGATTCGAGCCAGGGGCGAATCCGCGCCGCGGGCCGGGCGCGACCCGGTGAACCAGCCCATGATCAACAACTGGGTCGAGGCGCTCGGCGACCGCAACCCGATCTACGTCGACGACGCGGCCGCGCGCGCCGCCGGGCACCCCGGCATCGTCGCCCCGCCCGCCATGGCCCAGGTCTGGACCATGCTCGGGCTCAATGGCGACCGCCCCGCCGACGACCCGATGCACGCCACCAACGAGCTGCTCGACGCCGCGGGCTTCACCTCCGTCGTCGCCACCAACTGCGAGCAGACCTACCACCGCTACCTGGTCCCCGGCGAGCAGGTGACCGTCACCAGCAGGCTGGACGAGGTGGTCGGCCCCAAGCGCACCGGGCTCGGCGACGGCTGGTTCCTCACCTACACCATCACGTGGCGGGTCGGTGACGAGGTGGTCACCGAAATGCTCTGGCGGCTGCTGAAATTCGCCCCGGGCACGGCGAAACCAGCCGTGGACAAGGGGCAGCGGGTCAAGCCGCTGGTCTCGCACGACACCGAGTTCTTCTGGGACGGAACGAAGGCCGGGGAGCTGCGGATCCAGCGCAAGCCGGACGGCACCCTGCAGCACCCGCCGATCCCGGCCATCTGGCAGGACAAGTCCGAACCGACCGACTACGTCGTGGCGAGCGGCCGCGGCACGGTGTTCAGCTATGTCGTGCACCACGCGCCCAAGGTGCCCGGCCGCGCGCTGCCCTTCGTGGTGGCGCTGGTGGAACTGGAGGAGGGGGTGCGGATGCTCGGCGAACTGCGCGGCATCGAACCGGATCAGGTGACGGTGGACCTGAAAGTCGAGGTCGGGTTCGAGCAACTCGACGACGACACCGTGCTCCCGTTCTGGCAGGTGCGCGCATGAGCGAGTCAGGCCCGGAGGCGGGAGCGGAGCGTAGCCACGGAGGGCCCTCGCTCATGCGCAGTGGACACAGCATGAGCGTCGAGGTCGGCACCGTGCTGCCGGAGCTGGCGATTCACGCCGACCCCACCTTCGTGATCAGCACCGCGCTGGCGACCCGCGATTTCCAGGACGTGCACCACGACCGGGACAAGGCGGTCGCCCGCGGCTCCAAGGACATCTTCGTCAATATCCTCACCGACACGGGTTTGGTGCAGCGCTTCGTCACCGACTGGGCCGGGCCGACGGCGATCGTGCGCTCCATCAAGCTGCGGCTCGGCGTCCCGCTGTACGCGGGCGACACCCTCACCCTGCGCGGCGAGGTCACCGCGGTGGACGGCGACGACGTGCACCTCGCGGTGACCGGCAGCGACTCCCTCGGCGACCACATCACGGCGAAAGTCGTCATCACGAAGGGGAATTCGGCATGAGCGAGTCAGGCCCGGAGGCGGGAGCGCAGCGTAGCCACGGAGGGCCCTCGCTCATGTCACGAGAGGACACAGCATGAGCGGACTGTCCGGCAAGGCCGCGATCGCCGGGATCGGCGCCACCGACTTCTCCAAGGAGTCCGGGCGCAGCGAGCTCCGGCTGGCCGCCGAGGCGGTGACCGCGGCGCTCGCCGACGCCGGACTCACCCCCGCCGACGTGGACGGCCTCACCACCTTCACCATGGACACCAACCTGCAGGTGGCGGTGGCGCGGGCGGTCGGCATCCCACAGCTCACCTTCTTCAGCCACATCGGCTACGGCGGCGGCGCGGCCTGCGCCACCGTGCAGCAGGCGGCCATGGCGGTGGCGACCGGGGTCGCCGACGTGGTGGTGGCGTACCGGGCGTTCAACGAGCGCTCGGTGTCGCGGTTCGGGCAGTTCTCCGCCTCGCTGGCGGCGGCGCCGACCTCGTCCGGGATCGACGCCGGGTGGTCCTACCCGCACGGGCTCGGGACCCCGGCGGCGCAGGTGGCGATGGTGGCTCGTCGGTACATGCACGTGTACGGGGCCACCAGCGCGGACCTCGGGCGGGTCGCGGTGGCCGACCGCAAGCACGCCGCGGTGAACCCGAACGCCTTCTTCCACGGCAAGCCGATCACGCTCGACGACCACCAGAACTCGCGCTGGATCGCCGAGCCGCTGCACCTGCTGGACTGCTGCCAGGAGTCGGACGGCGGGGTCGCGCTGGTGATCGTCAGCGCCGAGCGGGCGAAGGAGCTGCCCAACCCGGCCGCGGTGATCACCGCCGCCGCCCAGGGCAGCGGCGCCGACCAGTACGTCATGACCAGCTACTACCGCGACGCGCTCACCGGCCTCCCGGAGATGGGGCTGGTCGGCGACCAGCTCTGGGCACAGAGCGGGCTGCGCCCGGACGACATCCAGACGGCGGTCCTCTACGACCACTTCACGCCGTTCGTGCTCATGCAGCTCGAGGAGCTGGGGTTCTGCGGGCGCGGCGAGGCGCGGGAGTTCATCGCGGACGGTGCCATCGAGCTCGGCGGGCGGTTGCCGCTGAACACGCACGGCGGGCAGTTGGGGGAGGCGTACATCCACGGGATGAACGGCATCGCCGAAGCGGTCAGACAGTTGCGCGGCTCCTCGGTGAACCAGGTGCCGGACGTTCGGAACGTCCTGGTGACGGCGGGTACCGGCGTCCCGACGTCAGGGCTGATTCTCAGCGCGGCGTGAACTCGGTCGGGCTGCTCACCGGCGGCCCGACCTGCAGCGGCGCGTGCTCCGCCGGCACGCTGGATCCGGCGCACCCATCCCGCGCCGGAGAGGAGCGCCGCCGTGATCACCCGGCACGTTGTCGATGTGCACGCCCTGCTCACCAGGCAGGACGAGATCCTGCTGAGCCTGCGCCGCAGCGGCGACGAGTTCGACGCCCGCTGGCACCTGCCCGCGGGCAAGCTGGAGGCGGGCGAACCGGCCGCGCTCGGCGCGGTGCGGGAGGCGCGCGAGGAGGTCGGGGTCGAGATCGATCCCGGCACCCTGCGCCTCGTGCACACCGCCCACGTCACCGCCCCGAACCGGGACTCCCGGCTCGGCCTGTTCTTCCACACCGAGCACTGGTCCGGCACCCCGGAGAACCGCGAACCGGACCGCTGCTACGAACTCCGCTGGTTCCCGCTCGACGCCCTCCCCGCCGACCTCATCCGCTACCCGGCACTCGGCATCGACGGCTGGCGCACCGGCACCCCGTACAGCGAGTTCGGTTGGCCCTGATACAACCGGGGTCGATGCCCGATCCGACACTCGACCCCGCACAGCAGGCCGCCGCGGCCGCCCTCGACGCCCTGCTGGACCGCCGCGGCCGCGTGCGCAGACCCGGCGGCCCCCGCCCGGCAGGCGTCTACCTGCACGGCCGCCCCGGCCGCGGCAAGACCATGCTCATGGACCGCTTCTTCACCGCCACCACCTCGAAACACAAGGCCCGGCTGCACTTCCACCGCTTCTTCGCCGACCTGAGCGCCGCCGTCCGGATCACCGGCTCCATGCGCACCGCCGTCGACATGGTGGTCGGCGACGTCGCCCTGCTCTGCTTCGACGAGTTCCAGGTGGACGACATCGGCGACGGCATGCTCATCGCCCGCCTGCTCGACGTCCTGATCGCCCGCCGCGTCCTGGTAATCGTCACAGCCAACCAGGCGCCGGCCGAGCTGCTGCCGAACCCGATTTTCCACGAGCAGTTCGAGCCCACCATCGCGCTCATCACCGAGCGCTTCACCGTCCTCCCGGTGGACGGACCGCGCGACTACCGGGCCTGCGGCGAGCGGGCCGCGGGCGGTTTCGCGGGCGGCACCTACCGGATCACCGGGGTCGTGCCCGCCCTGCCGCCACCGGGCCGCCCGGTGCGCCGCGCCCTCCGCCCGGTCCCCGCGGGCGACGGCGTCGCCCTGCCCTTCACCGCGGTCTGCGGCGACGCCGGGGCCGCCGGAGACTATTTGGCCCTGGTCGCGGCGCATCCCCGGATCACGCTCACCGGCGTGCCCCCGCTGCGCCTGGTCCCGCCGTCCTGGACGGCCCGGCTGGTCACCTTCGTCGATGTCATGCACGACGCGGGCGCGCACCTGACCGTCGAGGCGACCGTCCCGCCCGCCGAGCTCGCCGCAGGCACCACCCCGATCCCCGGCCTGGCCCGCATGCTCAGCAGGCTCGCCGAACTGAAACCTGTTCCATCCTCCTGAGACAGCGGAGTGAGATTCCACAGGAGACCGCGGTGCGGTTTGTGGCTGAACCCGACCAGTCCGCAAGATCGCTGGTGAGAGCGCTTTGTGAGCCATCCGGATGTCACCGATTCGGACTCGAGCGGACCACCCGCCATGTAACTATGTGGGCGAATTCGGTGTGATCGGGGTTGGTGAACTGAACGTGGCAAGGGCGGGCGCGCCGGTCGCACGCGTGGTCGTATCGATCGCGCTGCTCTGCTGTGCCGTCGTCGCGCTCCGCGGCCACCTGCCCGGCGCCGAGGCCGCGCGCCCGCCGGAGCCCGCCGCGCCGTCGGCGCTCACCCTCGCGCTCATGCCGGTGCTGCTCACCGTCTCGGTGGTGATCCTGACCGCGGGCGTGATCGCCTCCAGGCACCGGCTGCCGCTCGCGGTGCCGGAGCCGGAGCGCGCGGAGGAGCGGGAGCTCGGCAAGCTCGGCCCGATCGGGGTGCTGGTGGTCGCCGGGCTGGCGCTGCTCGCCATGGCGCTCGCGGTGGGGTCGGTGGCCTACCTGCTCCGGGCCACCGCGCCGGCGGAGGAGCCGGGGGAGGTGACGCTGCCGCCGTCGCCGACCGGCACCGCCCCGCTCACCACCGACGCCCCGCCCCCCGATCCGGGCGCGGCCCCGCTCGGCCTGGACGGCACCGCGCTGCTGCTCACCGCGGTCACCGCCGCCGTACTGCTCGGCGCCGCGCTGCTCGGCCTGCTGGTGGTGCTCTTCTCCGGCCCGAGCACCCGCAGGCGGGTGGTCACCGCGCCGCCGGAGCCGGAGACCCCGAGCCAGATCGACACGCTGGCCCGCGCCGCCGAGATGGGGCTGGCCGCCATGAACGCGCCGGGCCAGGACGCCCGCACCGCCATCATCGCCTGCTACGTCGCCATGGAGCGCGGCCTCTCCGCCGACCGCGCCGCCGCGCCGCTCGCCTCCGACACCCCCATGGAGGTGCTGGCGCGCGCCTTCGAGCACGGCGCGCTGCGCGACGCCTCGGCGCGCGAGCTGGTCGCCATGTTCGAGGAGGCGCGGTTCAGCCCGCACTCCATGCTGGAGTGGCAGCGCATGCGCGCCGAGCAGCTGCTCCGGGTCGTGCTCGCCGATCTGCAGGGGGAGATGGCATGAACCGCGCAGGTGTGGTGGCGGCGGGCGCGGTGGCCGTGCTCTTCGTCGAGCTGATCGCCTTCCGGGTGGCGCGCGAGCTGGCGCTGATCGTCGCCGCGGTGCCGCTCGCGCTGGTGCTCTGGATGCTGGCCCGCTGGTGGCTGGGCGAGCGCGCGCCGTTCAGCGAGCCGGACCTCCCGCCGGACGACATGGAGAACGGCCCGGCCGAGATGCTGGAGCGCTGGCACGCGCGGGCGAGCGTGCTCGCCGACCGCGCCGACGGGACCAGGGCCGACTGGGACAAGCACCTGCGTCCCATGCTGGCGAAGGAGTTCGAACTCTCCACCGGGCTGCGGATCGCCAAGAACCGGAGAGCCACCGAGGCTGCGGGGTTGTTGCAGTTCGGGCCGGAGCTGTGGCGGTGGGTGGACCCGACCGATTCGGCGACTCGCGACCACACCGGTCGCGCGCCAGGCCGGGCGGCGCTGGACGAGATCCTGCGCCGATTGCAGCGGTTGTGACAATGGGGTCGAGGGAAATGCGGGTGTTCACATGACCATGCCGATGGACGCTACCGTCCACCGCAGCGAGGCCATCCTCCGCGAGATGTCGCGGGTGGTGGTGGGTAAACGCGAGGAGTTGCAGCTGATCCTGGTGGCTGTGCTCGCGGGCGGCCACGTCCTGATCGAGGACCTGCCCGGCCTGGGCAAGACGCTCATCGCCAGATCGTTCGCCGCCGCGCTGGGGCTGAACTTCACCCGGGTGCAGTTCACCCCCGACCTGCTCCCCGCCGACCTGCTCGGCTCCACCATCTACGATATGAACACCGGCCGCTTCAACTTCCGCCGCGGGCCGATCTTCACCAATATGCTGCTCGCCGACGAGATCAACCGCACCCCGCCCAAGACGCAGGCGGCGCTGCTCGAGGCGATGGCCGAGGGGCAGGTGAGCATCGACGGCGAGACCTTCCCGCTGCCCGACCCGTTCATCGTGCTCGCCACCGACAACCCCATCGAGTACGAGGGCACCTACCCGCTGCCCGAGGCCCAACTGGACCGGTTCGCCATCCAGCTGCGGCTCGGCTACCTCTCCGAGCACGACGAGACGCAGATGATCCGGCGGCGGCTGGAGCGCGGCGCGGTGCCGCCGCAGGTCGGGCAGGTCGTCGACGCCCAGGGGCTGCTGGAGATGCGGCAGTCGGTGGAGTACGTGACCGTGCACCCCGACGTGGTCAGCTACGTCGTGGCGCTGGCCGCCGCCACCCGGGCGCATCCCCAGGTCGAGGTGGGCGCCAGCCCGCGCGCCGAGCTGGACCTGGTGCAGATGTCGCGGTCGCGCGCGCTGCTGCTCGGCCGCGACTACGTGATCCCCGAGGACGTCAAGGCGCTGGCCGTGCCCGCCATGGCGCACCGGATCACGCTGCGGCCGGAGATGTGGGTGCGGCGGATCCGCGGCGAGGATGTGATCTCGGAGTTGCTGCGCCGGCTTCCGGTGCCCCGCGCCACGAACTCATGAGGCATCGGGAGGCGGGCGCCACCGTCGAGGCGGAGCTGAAGTGGCGGCCTGCTCCGCTGGTCTTTATGCTGCTCGCGGTCGCCGGGGTCGCGCTGCTGCTAGCGCTGGTGGTGCAGCGCTGGCAGCTGGTGGTTTTCGTCGCGCCGATGATCGGGGTGTTGGTCACCGCGCCGTGGCAGCAGTCGCGGACCCGGATCCAGGTGGACGGGTCCGGGACGCTGCGCTGCTTCGAGACCGAGGAGGTGGTCTTCGAGGTCGCCGCCTTCGTCGACGACGGGCACGCGCTGCTCCGGATGACGCCGGAGCCGCTGGACGGGCTGGCCATCCACGTCGAGGAGAGTTCGGATTCCGGGCTCGCGCCCGCGGGGTTGAAGTTGGCGCTCTCCGCGCAGCGGTGGGGGCGGTACCCGGCGGCTGTTCGCGTCTCCGCGCTGAGCCCCGCCGGGCTCGCCGTCGCCACCGCCGTCCTGCCCGCCGGGCAGCTGTACGTGTACCCGATCACCGACCCGCAGCGGCTCACGCTGCCGCGCACCGAGTTGCCGGAGCGGCTCGGGGTGCACCTGACCCGCAAGCACGGGCCCGGCGTCGAGTACGCCGATATCCGCGCCTACGCGCCCGGCGACCAGCTGCGGCTGGTCAACTGGCCGGTCAGCGCGCGGCGCGGCAGGCTCTACGTGACCGAGCGGTACACGAACCGCTCCGCCGACGTGGTCGTCCTGGTCGATACCTCCCAGCAGGCCCCGGGCCCCGCCACCGACTCCATGGAGCTCTCCGTGCGCGGCGCCGCCCAGGTCGTGCAGTCCACCCTGCAGGCAGGCGACCGCACCGCCGTCGTCTGCCTCGGCGAGACCCCGCGCTGGCTGCGCCCCGATATCGGCCGCCGCCAGTTCTACCGCATCGTCGACACCGTGCTCGACGTCGGCGACGAGCACATCCCCACCACCGGCACCCTCGCCCCGCACGCCGCCGTCCCCCTCGGCGCGATCATCGTCGCCTTCTCCACCCTGCTCGACACCCAGTTCGCGCTCGCCCTGATCGACCTGCGCAAACGCGGTCACGTCGTGATCGTGGTCGACGTCCTGCGCGGCACCCCGTTCCGCGCCGGGCTCGATCCGACGCTCGGCAAGATGTGGCAGCTGGAGCGCACCGCTATGTACCGCGACATGGGGACGGTCGGCGTCGATATCGTCGGCTGGCCGGAGGACGCGCGGCTCGACCAGGTGATGAAGCTGATCCCCGAGCACCGCCGGATGATTCGAGCCCGCCGATGAAACGCTTCCTCGCCGCGCTCTCCGGGGTGTTGCTCGCCGTCTCCGTCGCGACGGTCGAGCCGTGGCTCGCTCTTGCTGTCCTGCTCCTGGCCGCAGTCGGCCTGTGGTTCCGGATCGCCGCCGTCTGCGCGGTCCTCGTGGTAGTCGGGTTGGTAGCCGTCGCCGACGTCGACCTGGTCGTCTGCACCGCCGCCGGTCTGGTCGCCACCACCTACCTGCTCAACAGCGCGACCGTCACCGCGCCGGCAGGCGTCGTCCCCACCACCATCCCCTCGGTCGTCGCGGCGCTGTTCTTCGCCGGCTGCGCGGTCGCCGTAGCGAGCGTCCCCCTCGACCTCCCCTACGCCCCCCTCGCCGCCCCGGTCCTGATCCTGATCCTCTGCGCCCTCGTCCTGCTCGGAGTAGCGGTGCGCCGCAACGGTTCCCGCCCCGAACCCGCCTCGCCTCCGGCTCCAGAGCCGAGCCCGATCCCTGCCACCGACGTCGAGCCGTGATCGTCGCATGCATGTCTGGCCCTGGTAGACTGACCTTGTCAGCCCCAGGGCCTTCCGCTACTGCTTCAGTAGGCCGCCCCCTGGGGCACTTTCATGTTCAGGGGTTTCTGCTCGAGGGGGAGTAGTGGGACCGGAGGATCTGCGGCTCGATGCCGTCCTGTCGTCCGCGCGCCATGCCAAGTATCTGGCCGCCGCGAACGCGGACGCAGGCCGAGCCGCGCGGCTGTTCGCCTGGAACTGCCGACTGTCGGCCGCCTACTGGCCGAGTATCGCGCTCGTGGAAATGGCCGTACGCAACACGATCAATACCCGGTTGTGCGCCTCTCTCGGCGTCGCTCCTGCCACCGGATGGCACGTCGATGCGCTCGGTGACCGGCCTCGCCTCCACCTGTTGGACAAGGATTTGGACAAGGTGCGCTCCGCCATCGATGCTTTCGCTCGGCGCCGCGGCAGGCGGCCGACGGTTCCGACGGGTGACGATGTCGTCGGTGGAACCAGTCTCGGCCTCTGGGTAGCCCTCTGCGGCGAGGGCATCCCCCGGCACAGCACCCTGGACTACCACCGCTCGCTGTGGCGAGGCAGAAAACTCTGGCTGGCCTTCCCGAACTATGCGAAGTGGCTGTCGGAGCGAGGGGAGCGGAAGGTCGACCCCGCCGACAATCCGGGTCCGCTGCGCGGGGCGTTGCGCGACTTCGAATTTCTTCGCAACCGGATCGCCCACCACGAGCCGATCTATTCTCTGTCGCACGCCTACCACCGCGACAATATCGGCGAGCTGGCCGGCCTCATAGATCCCGCCCTGCGCGCCTATATCGCTAGCTCGGAGCAGGTGACATCCGTTTGTGCGGACTACCAGGAGTCCGTTCTCGCAGGCGATCGAACTCGGTAGGTAATACCCGATGCCCACCCTCTACCTGATCATCTGCGCCGCGTGCGCGCTCGCCGCTCTCCGGCAGGCAGCTCCGGCCTCCTTCGCTTCCCCGCCACCGAATGGACCCACCCCGTGACCAGCGGAGAGTTCTGAAACCTGGGATCGGTAGGCGCCGCCCCCGGCATCTACTTACGGCATGACATCTTCACAGCTCCCCCAGAACAACCCGCAGACCGGCCTGGACAAGAAGACCAGCGCGATCCTCTCCTACGCCCTCGGCTGGCTCACCGGAATCGTCTTCCTCGTCCTGGGCAAGAACGACCCCGACGTCCGCTTCCACGCCGCGCAGTCGATCGTGTTCTTCGGCGCGGTCTCGGTGCTCAATATCGCCCTGAGCATCGTCGGCTCGCTCCTCGGAACCGTGGGGATCATCTTCAGCCTGGCCGGCTTCGCCCTCTCGGTCTGCACCGCGGTCGTCTGGGTCATGTCCATGCTCCAGGCGAACAAGACCGGCGGCGTCCGCGCGGAAATGCCCCTCGTCGGAAAGTTCGTCGCCCCCTACGCCGATCGGCTGGCCGGCTAGGCCGATCGACAGCAGGAAGCTCCGCGCCGAGGTCGGTAGCGTCTCACCGGTGGACGCTACCGACCTGATGCGGATGTACCTGGCCGACCCGGACCAGCCGTTCCCACCTGTCGAACTCGCGGACCCCTCCGGGCTGATCGCCTTCGGCGGGGACCTCTCCCCACAGCGACTGCTGAGCGCCTACTCCGCGGGCATCTTCCCCTGGTACAACCCCGGCGAGATCATCCACTGGTACTGCCCGGACCCCCGCAGCATCCTGATACCGACCGACCTGCGCGTCACCAAGTCGTACCGCCGAGCCGTCGAGAAAGCCGACTACGCGGTGACCATGAACCGCGCGTTCGCCGAGGTGATGGCGCACTGCGGCGAACCGCGCGGCGGCGACGACGGAACCTGGATCGGCTCGGACATGCTCGCCGCCTACCTCCGGCTGCACCACCTCGGCCACGCGCACTCGGTCGAGGTGTGGCGGGATGGCGAGCTGGTCGGCGGCCTCTACGGCGTCGCCCGCGGCCGCTCCTTCGCAGGCGAATCCATGTTCTCCCGGGCCCGCGACGCCTCCAAGATCGCGCTCTACTGGCTCTGCGCCCAGCTCACCGCCTGGGACTTCCCTCTCATCGACTGCCAGATCGCCTCCGGCCACCTCACCTCCCTCGGCGCCATCGAACTCTCCCGCGCCGACTACCTGGCCCTGCACACGAGCGCCGCCGCCCGCCCCGGCCCGCCCGGCCCCTGGCAGTTCGACATCCCGGTCCCCACCTCGCCCAACCATCTTCCGGTCTGAACGGGTACCGCCGTGAGCAAAATTTCGTATTACACTAATAGTTATGGCTGACGAGACGATCAACGGTGAACCCGTCACCGACGAGGTGATCCAGGGCTGGGCTGACGAGGCCGAAGCCGGATACGACACCGAGAAGCTACGCAAGCGCGGACGACCGACGGTCGGCGACGGGCCGGGAGTCGTGGTGCCTGTGCGGATGGACGCGGCTTTGCTGCGGGCGTTGACCGCGCGCGCCGAGCAGGAGCATGTCTCCAGGTCGGAGGCGATTCGAGAAGCAGTGCGGGCCTGGACCCAGGTCGCGTGAAGGCACACAAGTCAGCTCTGAAGCACGGAATAAGTGCAGACGACGGTCTCTACGCCGCGCAGCGCCACGTTTATGTCGCCGACCTCGACGATGACAATCCCGCGCGCCAGTTTCGGTTGGGGTTCGACCGGAACGGTCGACTTCTGGAATTGGTGGTCTTGCGCTTCGACAGCGGCGGGGAACTCCTCATTCACGCGATGAAGGCCCGGCCGCAATATTTCGACCTTCTTCCCTGATTGCCCGACCACCTACCCCGGTAGCTCCTCGACGGTGTCGAACCGATCGCGGGCACGCTCGATATCGGCCATGTGCTCGGTCGCCCAGTGCAGGATCGCGTCGATCGGCGGACGCAGCGTCTTCCCGAGCGGCGTGATCCGATATTCCACCGCTACCGGGCGCGAACTCAGCAGTACCCGCTCGATGATTCCGTTGCGCTCGAGCTTGCGCAGCGTCGCGGTCAGCGATTTCTGCGTGACCGTCGGGATCGCGCGGCGCAGGGTATTGAACCGGCAGGGGCGTTCGCACAGTTCGTTGAGTACCGCCAAGGACCACTTGTCGAGCACCTGATCCAGCAACTCGCGGTGCGGTGTGCTGATTGTGAGCTCGGAGGTATCGGTCATGAAACCACGTTCCCTTGAAGTGTCCTGGACATACCAAGTATCAACAGTATACCTAGTCCGGAAGTGACCCGAGGAGAACAGCGTGCCCGTTATCCGTTCCACCCCCGCAGGCTTGATGCAGCCGACGCCCTATCACCACGTCGCGGTCGGCACCGGCTCGCGGCACGTGCACGTCAGCGGCCAGATAGCCCGGTCGGCCGACGGCACGCCCGTCGCCCCGGGGGATCTGGCCGGTCAGGTGGCACAGGCCCTGCGGAACACCGCGATCGGGTTGACCGGCGCGGGCGCCACCTTCGAGGATGTCCTGCGCCTGACCTTCTACGTGACGCACTGGGCGCCCGAGAAGATCGCCGACTTCAGGGCGGGCGTCGAGCGGGTCGCCGCCGACGTCGGCCTGCCTCTCCCGCTTCCACCCGCCTCGTTGATCGGCGTGGACTACCTGTTCGAGCCGGACGTTCTCGTCGAGGTCGAAGCGACGGCGATAGTCGGCTGAGGCTCGGCGGTCGGCGTCATTCAGCGGAGAGTTCTGTCCTGTGCCGTCCACGCGTCCCGAACGATTTCTTCGAGCTCCGAGCGGCGAGGTGACCACTCCAGCTCCGCCATCGCCCGGGATGGATCGCTGATCGACACCGCAGGCTCCGGCGCCGCCGGGCGGTACTCGAGCGGGACCGGCCGCCCGGTGACGCGCTCCACCGCGGCCACGACATCCTTCACGCTGCTGCCAACCCCGCTCCCGACGGTGTACGTCACCGCCCGCTCGACCTCGGGCAGCCGGTCGACCGCGGTGGCGAAGGCGTCCGCGGCGTCGGCGATGTGGAGGTAGTCGCGGACGGCCGATCCGTCTCCGTTCACCGTGAGAGCAGTCCCGCAGCAGGCGGCGGTGAGCGCGCGGGGGAGGAGGCGGGTGGGGTCGGGGTCGGAACCTCCGGCGACGTTCAGCATCCGCAGGGTGATGGCGGTGAACGATTCGAGCGCCAGTTCGGCGGCGAGCTTGCTGGCGGCATAGGGGTGCGGCGGGGCGGGAGGGAGATCTTCGGTCATCGGCCGGCGCTCGGGGGTGCCGTAGACCGAGCCGGTCGAGGCGAAGACGATGCGGCGGACTCCGGCTGAATCCATGGCGTCGAGCAGTGAAAGCGTCCCGGTCGCGTTGGTACGGAAGTAGCCGAGGGGGTCGGTGAGCGATTCACGGGCACGGGTGCGACCGGCGAGGTGGCACACCGCGTCCACGTCGCGGACGGCTTCCCGGAGTGACGGTGGATCGTGCAGGTCGGCGACTCGGGCCGGACCGGGTTCACCGACCCGGCCCGGCGCCCGAACCATGGGAATGGGTTCATGGCCACGGCCGCGCAGCGCTGCGACGACGGCCCGGCCGACATAGCCGTTCGCTCCGGTCACGAGTACCCGCACCGGGCCATCATGACAAAGGAACGGCTGGTGGGGGCGCTTTCGCGCCCGTGTCTACGCGATCCGCAACTCCACATCGGCCAAAACCGGCGCATCGTCCCGCTCGACGACGGTCACCCCGAGCGTGACCACGTCCCCGGAACGCCAGCCGCGAATCCGCAACGTCTCACCCGGGAAAACCACCCCGGCGAACCGCGCCCGGAACCCGCCGACCTTCGAAACATCGCTCCCGAGAAGCGCATCCGTCGCCGTCTTGCAGGTGATCCCGTATGTGCACAGCCCGTGCAGAATCGGCGCCGGGAACCCGGCGCCCTTGGCGAACGCCGGATCCGAGTGCAGCGGATTGCGATCCCCGCTCATCCGGTACAGCAGCGCCTGCTGCGGCAGAATCGGCACCAGCTCCTCGAAATCCGGAGCGGACGAGGGAATCTCGACCTTGGTCGACGGCCCCCGCTCCCCGCCGAACCCACCCTCGCCCTTGGCGAAGATGGACGACCGATCCGTCCACAGCGGCTCCCCGTCGGACCCGACAATGGTCAGCTCGCGAACGACGACCGCGGCGGACCCCTTGTCCCAGACCTCGGTCACGCGACCGGTGAGCGAGGCCTTCCCCGAGGCCGGGATGGGCCGGTGCAGCACGATCTCCTGGTGCGCGTGCACCACCTTGGCCAGGTCGATATCGACGCCCGGGTAGCTCACGCGCGGCGGCTCGGTCTCGTGCACGGTCGGCGCGACCGCCGCGAAGGTGGGCAGCACCTGCGGGGCGGCGTCGTCCAGGTAGCGCAGCTCGGCCGGGTCGAGCCAGCGCGTGCCCGCGCCGAGCCCCAGGTGGTAGACCTGCACATCCGACGGCGTCCAGGAGAACGACCGTCCGGGCAGTTCGGCGCCGAGCGCGCGTTCGAGATCGATGGGCATCAGCGACCCTCCTTGGCTCTCTGCTCGACAATATCCATAACGGCCAGGTACCCGAAGGTCAACGCCGGGCCGATGGTGGCGCCGGGGCCCGCGTACGTGTGCCCCATGACCGGCGCGCTCACGTTCCCGGAGGCGTACAGCCCCTCGATCACGCTCTGATCCTCGCGCAGCACCCGACCGGCGGTATCGGTGACGACGCCGCCCTTGGTCCCGAGGTCGCCCGGAACCAGGACCACCGCGTAGAACGGCCCCTCCTCGAGCGCGCCGAGGCACGGGTTCGGCTTGATGGTCGGGTCGCCGTAGTACTTGTCGTACGCGCTGTCCCCGCGGTGGAAGTCCTCGTCGACACCGCTGCGAGCGAATCCGTTGAACCGCTCGACGGTCCCGGCCAGTTTGTCGGCGGGCACCCCGATCTTCTCGGCGAGCTCGGCGAGCGTCGGCGCCGACACGATGTAGTCGTTCTCCAACCAGCGCTTGGGAATCCGCTGCCCCGGCTGCAACCCGGCGAAGATGTACCGATTGCGGTACCGCCGGTCGAAGACCAGCCACGCCGGAATGTTCTCGCCCGGCCCTTCGCCCTCGCCGTACTGCCCGCCGTACATGGTGTGCACCGCCTCGACATACGGCGCGGATTCATTGCCGAACCGCTCGCCGCGGTCGTTCACGATGATGCACCCGGGCAGATTCCGCTCGGAGAGGCAGAACCACGGCTTGCCGCCCTTGAAAATGGTCGGCCCCCACCAGGCGTCCGCCATGATGTCGGTATCGGCGCCGAGCTCGATGGCGGCCCGGTGCCCGTCGCCGGTATTGGCGGGCGCGCCGGTGGTCCAGTCGGTGGTGATCGGGGCGCGCTGGTACTTCGCGCGCATCTCCGCATTGTGGTCGAACCCGCCGGTCGCCAGCACCACCCCGCGCTTGGCGGTGAACCGCACCGCCTCCCCGTTCTGCTCGGCGTCGACCCCGACCACCCGGCCGTTCTCCACGACCAGCCCGGTCAGCGGCGTCTCCAGCAGCACCGGCACGTCGGCGTCCATCAGCCCCTTGCGAATGGCGGCGGCCAGCGCCTGGCCCATCCCGAGCAGGTGCTTCCCGGTGAGCCGCGCCCACGTGGTGCGCGCCCCGACCTTCGCCGCCCGCAGCATCCCGCGCGGGTGCCTGCGGATCAGGTTGAGCTGCTTGAAGTCGGCCTGGGTGACGACGACGTTCAGCGGTGCCTTGCTGTAGTTGGGCTCCAGCTTGAAACGCTCGGCGCCGAGCACCTTCGCGTTGAACGGCTTGGGCTCGCAGGAGCGCCCGGCAGCCGTCCCGCCCGGCGCCTCGGGGTAGTAGTCGGAGTACCCGGGCACCCAGGTCATCTTCAGCGGCGTGTGGTCGAGGACGAAGTCGAAGGCCTCGGCGCCGCGGTCGATGTAGGTGTCGATCCGGTCCTTCGGCACCACCTCGCCGATGATGCTGTGCAGGTAGGTCCTGGCCTCCTCGCGGTCGTCCGGGCGCCCGGACGCCTTCAGGGCCTTGTTGCCCGGAATCCACACCCCGCCCCCGGAGCGCGCGGTCGACCCGCCGTAGTGCGCGGCCTTCTCGATGACCACGACGCTGAGTCCGTGGTGTGCCGCGGTGAGGGCCGCGGTCATCCCGGCGGCGCCGCTGCCGACCACCACCACGTCGTATTCCCGATCGCTCATGTAGAACACGTTATAGAATGGTCGCGGCTTTGGTCTATGTTGAGTGGCAGATCGCATGAGAACAGCCGGGTAACTCGTTTCAGTTCGGAGAGCGGATGGTCTGGGATAGCAGTGCCGACGTGGTGGTTGTCGGAGCTGGGGCCGCGGGCGCCGCGGCCGCGCTGGAGGCGGCGGAGGCCGGGGCGCAGGTGCTCGCGCTGGATCGGTTCGCGGGTGGCGGGGCGGCGGCGCTCTCCGGCGGCATCGTCTACGCGGGCGGCGGGACCAGCATCCAGCGCGCGGCGGGAGTCGAGGACGATCCAGCGTGGATGCTCGCCTACCTGCAGCGCGAGGTCGGCGACGTGGTCGCTCCGGAGACGCTGCGCCGATTCGTGGCCGAGAGCCCGGCGCTCATCGACTGGCTGATCGAGCACGGCGTGCCCTTCGACCCCTCGCTCTGCCCCTACAAGACCTCCTACCCCAACGACGACTGGTACCTCTACCACTCCGGCAGCGAGCTCTCCGGTGCCTTCGCCGATATCCCGCCCGCGCAGCGCGGGCACCGGGTGAAGGGGCGCGGGGTGTCGGGGAAGAAGTTCGCCACCGGGCTGCTCGCCTCCATGCGGAAGGCCGGGATCCAGCTCGAGACCTTCACCCGCGCGACGACCCTGCTCACCGACGACACCGGCGCGGTGATCGGCGTCGAGTGCGTGACCATGAACGACGCACCCCGCCGCGTGCGCGACCAGTTCGCGCGGATGGCGGCGCTCGCGGCCAAGCCGGGCATCTACTACCCGCCGCTGCGCAAGGCGCTCGAGCAGCGAATGGCCAGGCTCGAGCAGCGCTACGGCGTCACCAGGAAGGTGCTCGCCCGGCGCGGTGTGATCGTCAGCGCGGGCGGGTTCATCGCCAATCGGGAGATGGTGCTCGAGCACGGCCCGGAGTTCCGGCACGGCCTCGCGCTCGGCACCACCGGCGACGACGGCAGCGGCATTCGGATGGCGCAGGCGGCGGGCGCCGTCACCGCGCACATGGACAATATCTCCGCCTGGCGCTTCCTCCTCCCGCCCAGCGCGTTCGCGGGGGCATTGCTGGTCGACGCGGCGGGCACCCGCGTGATCGACGAGACCCGCTACGGCGCGGCGGTCGGCGGCACACTGGTCCGCGAGCACGGCGGGCTCGGCTGGTTGCTGGCCGACGACGTGGTCGCGCGCCGCGCCTTCGGGCAGATCCACAAGGAAGGCGCCTGGTTCCAGCGCGCCCAGTTCGAGCCGATCCGGCGCCGCGCTGTCAAGGCCACCACCATCGAGGAGGCTGCCAGGAAGGCGGGTATCGACCCGGCCGGGCTGCGCGCCACCGTCGAGGCACACAATGCCGCCATCGCGAACGGCACCCCCGACCCCGTCGGCAAACCCGCCGAATTCCGCGAAACCTGCGCCACCGGCCCGTTCTGGCTGTTCGATGTGGGTATCAAACCCAGCCTGACCAATCCCTGCCCGATGCTCACCCTCGGCGGCGTCGTGGTGAACGAGGAGACCGGAGCCGTGCGCGACCGCGACGGCGCCGACATCCCCGGCCTCTACGCCGCGGGCCGCACCGCCGTCGGGATCTGCTCGCGCTCCTACGTGAGCGGGCTCTCGCTCGCCGACTGCGTCTTCTCCGGGCGCCGCGCCGGGCGGGCGGTGGCCGGGGCGGACATAGCGGAAGGAATCCGATAGGTGCTCTCCGAAGCGGTACGAATCGATTTGGCCGCCGAACTCGCCACCGCCGAGCGCGAACGGGTCGCCATCGACCCGCTGGTCGCCAGGTACCCCGAGATCGACGTGGTCGACGCCTACGAGATCCAGCTGCTGAACATCAGGCACCGGCTGGCCGACGGCGCGAGGGTGGTCGGGCACAAGGTCGGGCTCTCCTCGAAGGCCATGCAGCAGATGATGGGCGTGGACGAGCCGGACTACGGGCACCTGCTCGCCGAGATGGCGGTCTACGAGGACGAGCCGGTGCCCGCCGGGAACTACCTCTTCCCGCGGGTCGAGGTGGAGGTCGGGTTCGTGCTCGGCGCCGACCTGCCCGGGGAGGAGTGCACCGAGGCCGACGTCCTCGCCGCGACCACCGCCTTCGCGCCCGCGATCGAGCTGATCGACTCGCGGATCAAGGACTGGAAGATCGGGCTCTGCGACACCATCTCGGACAATGCCTCGTCCGCCGGGTTCGTGCTCGGGCCGGAGCGGGTCGCGCCCGGGGAGATCGATATCAAGGGCATCGATGCCGTGCTCACCCGGAACGGCGAGGTGGTCGCGGAGGGGCGCAGTGACGCGGTGCTCGGTGATCCGGTGATCGCGGTGGCGTGGCTGGCTCGGAAGGTGGCGAGCTTCGGGGTGCGGTTGAAGGCGGGGGACATCGTGCTGCCCGGGTCGTGCACGCGGGCGATCGACGCTCGACCCGGGGATAGTTTCCTGGCCGAGTTCGCCGGGCTCGGGGCTGTTCGGCTGCGGTTCTCCTAGGTCGGGTCCTGCGGCATGTTCCGCTCACACCCTCGGCGGTCTCGCTGGACACCTCGCCGAGACCTCCGGGGCGCACCAACCCGACGACCCTGCCTGCCCCACCGACTTCTCCGACTACACCTTCGCCTTCCGACTCGAGCAGGACTTGTTGGTGCTGACCATCGGCACTGATTGCGGGGTCACAGGGGAGTTGTCGCCCGCGCGGGCGCAGCAGATCTTCGCCACCATCAGGCATCTGCCATGATCTTGCTAGAATTATGGCATGACAATGTTCCAGGTCAGCGACCTAGCGGGTGCGCGAAGGCGCGAATTCCTCGATGAGGCCAAGCAGGACTCGGCTTCGCTGCGAGATACCGATGGCTCGGTCCTGGTCATGCTCGCGGCTCGTCGGGTGGCGGCCCTGCGCGAGGCGGCCTCGGTAGCGACCTTGCTCTTCGCCGTCGAAGCTGTGCTGGCGCGGACCGACAAACCGACACCGGTCGAACTGGGCGGTCTGGCCTGGCTGGCGGAGTTCGATGCCGACGACCGTGCCGAAGCGCTGTCCGAGATCAGGAATGCCGTCGCGCTCACCGTCGCGTCGGAAGATCCGGCGCCGCTGCGTGAAGTGCTGCACGCCTGGGCGACGACCGCGACGGTCATGCGCGATCCAGCGCGCCGCGCGATCCACACTGCCTCGGCGGACGAGCTCGAGTTCGCTGAGGTCGATGCTCCTCGCCAGGGCGATGATGGCTGAGGGCGATCCGCAACCGGGTGCGTACCGTCCGTTCGTCGCCGCCAGGTCGCCCGGTGGCAGACCGCGGGACAGACCTGGATATCGGGTGCTGGTGCACCGGCAATACCTCGAGGCCTGGAACGAACTCGCCGACCGCGTCGGCCTGACCGCCGCGCGCCAGTTCTGGGACCACGTGTCGGCTACGCCCGGCCGACCTCCGGCGGTGGGCAGCTCGACAGTGCTGCGTGGCAAACACCACGGCCCCAAGTGGCCGGGCTACTCCCGCACCATTCACTACGAGATCAGCGGCGCCGGACGCATCGACTACCAGTACTGCAGCGACACGCAAGAAGGAGCAGCGGGCGATCCCCACGCGGTCGTCAAGATTCTTACCATCGACCTGGGTAGTCACTGAGGTGATGCGGGTCTCACTGCTACCTGTCAGCTTTCCTGGCCCTGCCCGGTCTACCCGGTAACCGACGAGCGAAGGAGCGGGCGATGAGGATTGCGGTGGCAGGCGGGACCGGGACCGTGGGGAAGCCCGTGGTGGAGGTGGTGCGCGAGCGCGGGCACGAGGCAGTGGTGCTGGCTCGATCGACTGGGGTCGACCTGCGCACCGGCGCGGGGCTGGACCTGGCCGGAGTCGACGCGGTCATCGATGTGACCTCGCTGGTCACCCGCTCGGCCGCGGAGGCGACGGAGTTCTTCGAGCAGGTCACCGCGAACCTGCACCGCGCGGAGCAGGCGGCGGGGGTGCGGCACCACGTTCTGCTCGGGATTGTCGGGAGCGATGAGGTGCCGTACGGGTACTACACCGGGAAGATGGCGCAGGAGCGGGCCGTCGAACGAGGGCCGGTGCCGTGGACGCTGCTGCGCGCGACCCAGTTCCACGAGTTCGCCGGGCAGCCGCAGGGTGGGGTGCGGGTCGGCCCGCTGACGCTGGTCCCCGCCATGCGGGTGAACCCGGTCGCCGCGCGCGAAGTCGCGGAACACCTGGTCGACCTCGCCATCGGTGAGCCGAGGGGCCGGGTTCGCGATCTCGGTGGTCCGGAAGAGCTGGAACTGGACGACATGATCCGCCGCTACGCCGCCACCACCGGTCGCGGCGTTCGGGTGCTGCGGTTCCCATTGCCGGGAAAGGCTGGGCGCGCGTTCCGCCGCGGAGCTCTGGTTGCCGGGTCGACTGCTGATCGCGGGAAGCAGACGTTCGAACAGTGGCTGAAAACAGGCGTTTAGCAGGCATTTCGTGAGAGAAGTATACTTATCATAACTGTACTTCTCTCGGAGGGTGCTGTGGAGAAACCAGCCGATGTCTTCGATCGGGACCGTGAGTGGACCGCGCTGAGCCGTTTCGTCACGGACGAGACCAAAGGTGCCTCACTCGGCGTCGTCTCGGGTCGCCGCAGGCAGGGCAAGAGCTTCCTGCTGGAGGCGGTCTGCGAGAGCGCGGGTGGCTTCTACTTCTCGGCGCAGGAAGCCACCGATGCCGAGTCGCTGGCCTCCATCGGGCAGGCGCTGACCCGGCACCTGCGGCCGGTGGTGCCGTTCGCGCCCGCCGACTGGGGGCAGGTGGTAGACGTGCTGCTCCGGATGGGGGAGGAGCGACCCGTCCCAGTGGTCATCGACGAGTTTCCGTACCTGGCTCGGGTGAACCCCGCTCTGCCCTCGATCCTGCAGGGCGCGTACGCCCCGCGGCGTCGCGAGCGCACCTCGTCCCGCACCCGGCTGCTGCTGTGCGGCTCCGCGCTCTCGTTCATGGGGAAACTGCTCTCCGGCAACGCTCCGCTGCGCGGCCGCGCCTCGCTCGAGTTGCCCATCCGCACCCTCGGGTATCGGGAGGCCGCGCGATTCTGGGAGATCGACGACCCGCGGCTGGCTCTGCTCGTGCACGCGGTGGTCGGCGGCACACCCGCGTACCGCACCGAGATGATTCGCTACGACGCCCCGCGCGGCCTCGATGACTTCGACGACTGGGTCGGCCGCGCGATCCTCTCACCGGGCAGCCCGATGTTCCTCGAGGCTCGCTACCTGCTCGCCGAGGAGCCCGACCTCCGCGACGGCGCGATCTACAACTCGGTGCTCAACGCGATCGCCAACGGCAACAGTGGGCGTGGCGGTATCGCCGGCTACGTGGGCCGGAAGTCGAACGAACTCGCCCACCCGCTGACCGTGCTCGAGGATGCGGGCCTGATCACCCGCGAAGTCGACGCCTTCCGCGCCAACCGCACCGACTTCCGAATCGCTGAGCCACTACTCACCTTCTACCACGCGATCATGCGGCCCTTCTGGCCCCAGCTCAGCGCGGCGACGGCCATCGAGCGCATCTGGGAGCGGTCCGAGCACCGCTGGACGAGCAATGTCCTCGGCCCGCACTTCGAGCAGGTGTGCCGGGAGTGGGCGGCGCAGTACGGACACCAGCGGCGGCTGGCGGATCTGCCCGTTCGCGTCTGTGCGGGTACCGTCAACGATCCCGACGAGCGGACGACACACGAGGTGGACGTGGTCGCGATCGGCTACGCCGACGGGAGCAGACCGCCACTGCTCGCACTGGGCGAGGCGAAGTGGAACGACGTCATGGGGCTCGGCCACTTGGATCGGCTTCGGCGCATCCGGGACCTCGTCGGCCGTCAGGGACGCTTCGACACCGAGGCAACTCGTCTGTTCTGCTTCTCCGGGGCCGGATTCACGGACGATCTGGTGCAGGAACAGGGTCGTGGTGAGGTCGAATTGATCGGCCTCGACGAGCTGTACGGCAGAGCGTAGGAAGGTCACGCCGCCAATTCCGCGAGCACCTTCCGCACCTGATTCGCCCGGCCCGCGGCGGACCGCGCCTTGGTCACCCGCAGGGAGAACCCGTAGCGCGCGCTGCGCCCCAGGGCGTCGAAGCGCGCCCGGGCAGCCGGATCACCGTCCAGCGCGGCGACGAGTTCCGGATGTATCTCGCCGCTCCGCTGCGCGGGATACGCCGCCTCCCAGCGCCCATCCGCCCGCGCCGCCTCGATCGCCGCGAACCCGGCCGCCCGCATCCTCCCGGCCGCGATCAGCGCCTCCGCCTTCGCGACGTTCACCGCCGACCACGGGCTCCGCGCCCGCCGCGGGGAGTACCGCTGCAGATAGTGCTCGGCATCCCCGCCTCGCCGGTGACTGTCGATCCACCCGACGCACAGCGCCCCGTCCAACGCCTCGGCCGAGGTGACGCTCGCCCGTCCCGAACCCTTCTTGGCGATCCGCACCCACACCTCGCCTACCCGCTCGTGATTCGCCGCCAGCCAGTGCTCCCATTCGACGGCATCCGCACACTCGATGATCTGCATGCGTCCCATGCTGCCGGAGTAAGTGCTCACCAACTGAGCACTTACCGACCTACAGCCACGTATCCAGCGTCGTGGTGGTGAGAAAGTGCTCGAGATCCGCGCGCCAGGGCGCGGGCACCGTCTTCTCCGGCTCGATAGCGCTGTACTGCCCCCGGTAGAAGAGCAGCGGCCGCCCCGACTCGCCCACCTCGGCGAGCGAGAGCACCCGCCCGATGACGATCCAGTGATCCCCACCGTCGACCACCCGGTCGACCGAGCACTCGATGGTGGCGAGCGCATCGTCGAGAACGGGCAGCTCGAGGGCGGAGCGGTGCCACGCCGCCCCGGCGAACTTGTCCTGCTCCCGCGACCCGAAGCGGGCACAGAGCTCCCGCTGCTCCTCGGCGAGCACGTTCACCGCGAACCGCCCGCGCTCCTCGATCGCCGCCCAGGAGCGGGACGCCTTGCCCGGGCAGAAGAGAACCAGGGGCGGGTCGAGGGAGAGCGCGGCGAAGGACTGGCAGGCGAAGCCCACCGGCGCCTCGTCCGCGCCGAAGGTGGTGATCACGGTGATCCCGGTGCAGAACTGCCCGAGGACGTTCCGGAACGCCCGCCCGTCGATCTCCGGGTACTCGCTCATTGCTCGCGGAACCCGACGGTGAAGTCGTGACCCCACAGGCTGACCGCGGTCGACTCCCGCGCGATCCAGTCGTCGTCCTCGACTTCCAGCCCCTCGCAGCCGAATTCGATGTCGAACCCGCCCGGCGTCTTCATGTAGAAGGACAGCATCTTGTCGTTGACGTGCCGCCCGAGCGTGGCCGACATCTTCACCTTCTTGCGCAGCGCGCGGTCCAGCGCGAGCCCGACGTCGTCGGCGTTCTCCACCTCGAGCATGAGGTGCACGATGCCGCTGGGCGTCGGCTGCGGCAGGAAGGCCAAAGAGTGGTGCCGCGGGTTGCAGCCGAGGAAGCGCAGCCAGGCGGGCTCGCCGTCGGCGGGGCGGCCGACCATCTGCGGCGGGAGCCGCATGGAGTCGCGCAGCCGGAAGCCGAGGACGTCGCGGTAGAACTCCAGCGCCGCCTTGTCGTCGGAGGTGCTGAGCACGACGTGTCCGAGCCCCTGCTCCTCGGTGACGAAGCGGTGCCCGTACGGGCTGACCACCCTGCGGTGCTCGAGCGCGACACCGTGGAACGCCTCCAGGACGCTGCCGCTCGGGTCCTCGAACCGGATCAGCTCGTAGACCTTGCGGTCGGCCAGCTCGGCCGCGGTGCCCTCCTTGTAGGGGACGCCCGCGGCGTCCAGGCGGGCGCGGATGTCCTGCAGCTCCTCGGCGTTCGCGGTCTCCCAGCCGGAGACCTGCAGCCGGTCCTGCTCGCCGGGCACGATCACCAGGCGGGCCGGGAACTCGTCCATGCGCAGGTAGAGCGAGTTCGGGTCGGAGCCCCTACCCTCCACCATGCCGAGCACCTTGAGCCCGTACTCGCGCCAGGCGGCGATATCGGTGGCCTCGATGCGGAGGTAGCCGAGGGAGCGGATGCCCATCACTTCTCCTTCAGGCCGGCCAGGAAGTCGATCGCCAGCCGGTTGAACTCGTGGAACTTCTCCAGCTGCGCCCAGTGCCCGCAGCCGCCGAAGACGTGCAGCTGCGCCCGCGGGATGGACTTGAGCGCGACCAGCGCGCCGTCCAGCGGGTTCACCCGGTCCTCGCGGCCCCAGATGAGCAGCACCGGCTGGCGCAGCGTGTAGGCGTCGCGCCAGAGCATGCCCTTCTCGAAGTCGGCGCCTGCGAAGGACTTGCCCATCGCGCGGGTGGCGGCCAGCGACTCCGGCTCGCTCGCCGAGGCGAAACGCTCCTCGACCAGCTCGGGGGTGATGAGCTTCTGGTCGAAGACCATGATCCGGAGGAACGCCTCCAGGTTCTCCCTGGTCGGCTCGTAGTTGAACTTGCCGAGCAGCTTGACGCCCTCGGTGGGGTCGGCGGCGAAGAGGTTGGTGCTCAGCCCGCCGGGGCCCATGAGGATGAGCTTGCCCGCGCGCTCCGGGTAGTCCAGCGCGAACCGCACCGAGGTGCCGCCGCCCAGCGAATTGCCGAGCAGGTGCACCCGGTCGGTGACGCCGAGGTGGTCCAGCAGGTCCTTCAGCGCCGACGAGCTGTGCACGAAGTACTGCGGGTGCTCGGTCGGCTTGTCCGACTTGCCGAAGCCGGGCTGGTCGACCGCGAGCACATGGAACTCACGGGCCAGCACCGGGATGTTGCGCGCGAAGTTGGACCACGAGGAGGCGCCGGGGCCGCCGCCGTGCAGCAGCACGATCGTCGGGCCGTTGCCGACGCCCGCCTCGTGGTAGTGCAGTGTCAGGTCCGGCCGCACCTGGGCGAACCGGGAGGTGGACTCGTAGGTGAGTTCCGCCGTCGAGGTCACGTGTGTTCTCCCCTACACCATGGCGTCGTTGATCGGCAGCCCGAACTCGTGCGTGCCGAACATCTGGTACGCGCGCTCCGGGTCGTTCGCCGCGTGCACCCGGCCCGCGTGCGCGTCGCGCCAGAAGCGCTGCAGCGGCGTGCCGTTGGACAGCGCGGTCGCGCCCGCGCTCTCGAAGAGCCGGTCGATCGAGGCGATGGCGCGGCCGGTGGCGCGCACCTGGTCGCGGCGGGCCCGAACGCGCAGATCGAACGGGATCTCGCCGCCGGCCTTCAGGATCGCGTACTCGTCGGCGACATTCCCGGAGAGCTGGCGCCACGCGGCGTCGATATCGCTGGCCGCCTCGGCGATCCGCACCTTGGCGAAGGGATCCTCCTTGGCCTTCTCGCCCGCGTAGGCGGCGCGCACCCGCTTGCCCTGGTGCTCGACGTGCGCGTCGTAGGCGCCGTAGGCCATGCCGACGATCGGCGCCGAGATGGTGGTGGGGTGCACGGTGCCCCACGGCATCCGGTAGACCGGGTCGGTGTTCTGCTCCAGGCCGGGCGCGGTCAGCTCGCTCATCGCCTTGAAGCTGAGGAAGCGGTGCCTGGGCACGAAGACGTCCTCCACCACGACGGTGTTGGAGCCGGTGCCGCGCAGCCCGACCACGTTCCAGACGTCGTCGATGCGGTAGTCGTCGCGCGGGATCAGGAAGGAGCCGAAGTCCACCGGCTTGCCGTCCTTGATCACCGGGCCGCCGAGCACCGCCCAGCTCGCGTGGTCCGAGCCGGAGGACCAGGCCCAGCTGCCCTTCACGATGTAGCCGCCGTCGGTGACGGTGCCGATGCCCATCGGGGCGTACGAGGAGGAGATCCTGACCTCGGTGTCCTCGCCCCAGACGTCCTCCTGGGCGCGCTGGTCGAAGAGCGCGAGGTGCCAGTTGTGCACGCCGATGATGCCCGACACCCAGCCGGTGGAGCCGCAGGCGCTGGCGATCTTGCGCACGGTGTCGTAGAAGACGACCGGGTCGGCCGCGTGGCCGCCCCACTGCTTCGGCTGTAGCAGCCGGAAGAAGCCGGTCTCCTGCAGCGCCTTCACGGACTCGTCCGGAATGCGGCGCAGATCCTCGGCCTCCTGCGCGCGCTCGCGCAGCGTCGGCAACAGTGCTTCGACCCGTTCGGTCACTTCCTGCGTCATGTCCGGACCTGCTCCTGCCTGGTCGATCGGTAACCGGTACTCATCACTCCTGAGACTAGAACAGGTTCTTATTTATGTCGAGAACAGAACGCGGGTGCTGGTCGAAGCCGGGCGAAAGCGGGAGAGCTGGGCCTACGCTGGCGCTGCGGCGCACAGTTTTGTAACGTGTTCTAGTAGTGAAGGAGGAGGATTCGCGATGGCAGACACCTCAACCCGCGGCGGTAAGGTGCGGGAGCTCGACGTCGGCACGGTTCCGACCCGCTACGCGCGGGGCTGGCACTGCCTCGGGCTGGCGAAGACCTTCCGCGACGGCAAGCCGCACGCGGTCCATGTATTCGGTACCAAGCTCGTGATCTGGGCGGACGGCAGCGGCGAGCTCCGCGTGCTGGACGCCTACTGCAGGCACATGGGCGGGGACCTGAGCATGGGCGAGGTCAAGGGCGACGACATCGCCTGCCCGTTCCACGATTGGCGCTGGTCCGGCACGACCGGCAAGTGCACCGAGATCCCCTACGCGCGGCGCGTGCCGCCGCTGGCGCGGACCAGGAAGTGGATCACCCTCGAGCGCAACGGCCAGCTCTTCGTCTGGCACGACCATGAGGGAAGCACACCGCCGGACGACGTGACGATCCCGCACATCGTCGGCCCCTACACCGACGCCGATGGCAACGCCACCGAGCAGCTGGACAGCGGCTGGACCGACTGGACCTGGAACTCGATGCTGATCGAGGGCGCCAACTGCCGCGAGATCATCGACAACGTCGTGGACATGGCGCACTTCTACTACATCCACTACGCCTTCCCGACCTACTTCAAGAACGTCTTCGAGGGGCACATCGCCACCCAGTTCCTGGAGACCAAGGGCAGGCCGGACATCGGGATGGCGTCGAAGTACGGCGGCGACACGCTGCTCAAGTCCGAGGCGTCGTACTTCGGCCCCTCGTACATGATCAATCCGCTGGTCAACATCTACAGCGGGTACGAGGTCAAGAGCGTCCTGATCAACTGCCACTACCCGGTGAGCCAGGACTCCTTCATGCTGCAGTGGGGGATCACCCTGCAGAAGCCGGACGGCGTCGAGGGCGAGACCGCCGACAAGCTGGCGGCCAAGATGACCGAGGGCATCAGCGTCGGCTTCCTGCAGGACGTGGAGATCTGGAAGCACAAGTCCAAGGTCGAGAACCCGCTGCTCTGCGAGGAGGACGGGCCGGTCTACCAGCTGCGCCGCTGGTACGACCAGTTCTACGTCGACCTCGCCGAGGTGACCGAGAAGATGACTCAGCGCTACGAGTTCGAGGTGGACACCACCAAGGCGAACGAGTACTGGGAAGCCGAGGTGGCGGAGAACCTGCGCCGTCAGCAGGAGGCCGGGCCGCAGGAGGCGAGCGTCTGATGGCCGCCACCTGGGCCAAGGCCCCTGACTTCGCCGACCGGCCGGAGCGGCAGGCCGAGGTGCGGGCCCAGACGGTGGCGGACAAGCAGCGCTATCTCGAGGACGGCATGACGCCGCTGCGGTGCCAGTCCTGCGGCACCGAGGTCAGGGTGCGCAAGGCCAGTGAGCGGCAGACCTCGATCGAGTGGACCGAGCCGCCGCAGGCGCGCTGCCCGGTCTTCGCCCGGCTCAGCGCGGACGGGTACGGGCCGGGGCGGCCGGAGGGGTGCGAGAGCCTCGCCAAGACGATCCGGTGGGCCGTCGAGGAGGGCGTGCTCGAGGTGCAGTAGCTCAGTCGAGCCGGAAGTCCTCGAAGTCGAAGCCGGGGGAGACCACGCAGGCGACCAGCACATGCTGGTCGCCTGCCGGTTTTGCGGCCTGGCTCACCCCGCCGGGCACCAGCACCTGCAGCTGCTGACCGGCCGCCGGGTCGGGGCCGAGCAGCACCTCGGTGCCGCCGATCTCAAGGACCAGCGCGCCACCGCCCTGCCAGAACCAGAGCTCGTCCGAGCGCACGGTGTGCGCGGCCGAGCGCTCGCCCGGCATGAGCAGGAAGAGGATGGCGGTGGCCGCGGCGCGGTCGCCGGGGTAGCCGTCGGGGGTGAAACGCACCGGGCTGCGGTAGGTCTCGCGGAACCAGCCGCCCTCCGGGTGCGGGTCGAGGTCGAGCGTTTCGGCGAGGGGCGGGCGCATGGCGTCCTTTCGGTCAGGGTGGGCAGAGCCGGTCCAGCAGGCGGTCGAGGAGCAGTTCGGCGTGGTCCGGGGTGGCGAAGCCGCTCAGCATGCCCTGGGCGAGCCCGTCGACCGCGGCGACCAGGAGTTCGGCGTCCAGTGTGATCGTCTCCATGCGGGCGTCGGTGCCTCGACGCACCCGCGCCAGTTGCTGGGCGGCGGCGTCGACCGAGTCCCTGGCCGGGCCGGTGCCGATGGAGTTCTCCACCTCGGCGCCGCCGAGCCGGGCGGCCTGGAAGGCGCCGAGGATGAGCACCTCGGCGCGGCGGGTGTCGTCCAGCGGGAGCAGCTCGGCGAAGGTGGTGCGCAGGACGTCGCGCGGGCTCGGGTCCGGGCCGAGCGCGGTGAGCCCGGCGGCGAGCCTGGCGCCCGCGTCGACCAGCACGGCCTGGTGGGTGGCGATCAGGAACTCGCGCTTGGTGCCGAAGTAGTACTGCACCAGCCGCACCGAGATCCCGGCCTCGGCCGCGACGGACTGGAAGGTGGCCGCGGTCAGCCCGTCGCGGGCGATCACCCGGCGGGTGGCGTCGGTGATCTGCTTCCTGCGCTGTTCGTGGTCGGCGAGCCGAGGCATTCGTCCACCTTTCCCCGGAAGGCATACGGTACGGCGAGGCAGCCTTTATGATACGACGGTACCACCATATGTGAGGAGCGGTGATGGCGATCAGAGCGGGGCACTTCGGGAGCGCGAAGGCGCGGGAGAAGTTCGTCGCCGCCTACCGGGCCGCCGAAGCACTGTATCCGATCCCGTGGCGGGATCTCGAGGTATCCACCTCCTACGGCCCCACCTATGTGCGCAGCTCCGGGGACGGCACCGGAACGCCGCTGGTGCTGGTCCACGGGTTCCAGGGGAACAGCCTGATGTGGAGCCCGGTGATCGAGCGGCTGGCCCGCCGCCGCACCGTCTACATGCCGGACATCATCGGCACGCCGGGCCGCTCGGTGCAGACCGAGCCGATCGTGCGCGGCGCCGAGATGGCGCGCTGGCTCGGCGAGGTGCTGACCGGGCTCGACCTGCCGCGCGCGCACCTCGTCGCCTTCTCGCACGGCGGCCGGTTGGCCGGGATGCTCGCCGGGCAGAGCGACATCCCCGCCAGCCTCACCCTCATCGAGCCCGGCTCGGTGCTGGTCCCGGTGCGCACCGTGCTGCTCGCCCGCATGGTCCTGGCGGGCATCCGGCCGACGCGCGGCCGCACCCGCAGGCTGCTCGCGCGGTTACAGCCCGGCGTTCCGATCGCCCGCGAGGACGCCGAACTCGCCACCGCGGCCACCCCCTTCCGCATGTCGCTGCCGTACGCCCGGGTGCTCGCCGACGCCGACCTCGCCGCCATCGCCACCCCCACCCTCGTGCTCTGCGGCGGCGGCACCGTCCTGTACGACCCCGCCGCCGCCGTCAAACGCGCCCGTGCCCTCATTCCAAATGTGGAGACCGAGGTGTTCCCCGAGGTCTCGCACGGCCTGCTCGCCGAGGTCCCGCGCTCCGCCGCCACCCGCCTCCTGCAGTTCACGGCGCTGCACGACGCACGGGTTCGCGGCGCGTCGGCGTGATCAGTCGCCGACGGTGACGGCCCTGGCCTCGTCGATGCTGTGCGGCGCGGGCTCGTGCTCATCGATGTGGGCGAGCGCGGCCCGGCCGCCGAGCAGGACGAGGACGGCGGCGGCGGTGAGGGCGGCGCCGAGCCAGAAGGGGAGCGCGGTGCTGTGCTCGCCGAGCTTGCCCGCGAGGTAGGGGGCGGCGGCGCCGCCTGCGAAGCGGACGAAGCTGTAGGCGGCCGACGCGGTGGAGCGCTCGACCGGGGCGGAGATCATGACGGCCTCGGTGATCAGGGTGTTGTTGACGCCGAGGAAGAGCCCGGCCAGCACGGTGCCCGCGATGAGCACCGGCTTGGAGTCGGCGAAGAGCGCCATGACGGCGAGGTCGGCGGCGAAGAGCCCGATGGCGGCGCACATCATGGGTAGCGTGCCGTAGCGGCGCTGCAGCCGCGGGGCGAGGAAGACCGAGGAGACGGCGAGCAGGATGCCCCAGCCGCAGAAGATGAAGCCGATGGCGTAGGTCCCCATGTCCAGCGGGAACGGGGTGTAGGCGAGCAACGTGAAGAAGCCGAAGTTGTAGAGCAGCGCGGTCAGGCTGACCACGAGCAGGCCGCGGTGGCGCAGCGCGCGGAAGGGGGCGGTGATCGAGGTGCGGTGCGCGGGCTTCGGGCTCTCCGGCAGCAGGACCAGGATGGCGACGAAGGCGATGGCCATGAGCACCGAGACGCCGAAGAACGGCCCGCGCCAGCTGATCCCGCCGAGCACCCCGCCGACCAGCGGCCCGGTGGCGATGCCGATGCCGAGCGCCGCCTCGTACAGGATGATGGCCCGCGCGACCCCGCCGCTGGCCGCGCCGACGATGGTGGCGAGCGCGGTGGCGATGAAGAGCGCGTTGCCCAGCCCCCAGCCCGCCCGGAAGCCGACGATCTGCGCGACGGTGTCGGAGAGCCCGGCCAGCGCGGCGAAGATCACGATCACCGCGAGCCCGGCGAGCAGCGTGCGCTTGGCGCCGAACCGGCTGGAGACGACGCCGGTGATCAGCATGGCGACCCCGGTGACCAGCATGTAGCTGGTGAACAGCAGCGAGACCTGGGACGGCGAGGCGTGCAGCTGCTCGCCGATCGGCTTCAGGATGGGGTCGACCAGGCCGATGCCCATGAAGGCGATGACGCTGGCGAAGGCGACGGCGTACACCGCCTTCGGCTGCTTCGTGCGTTCGGGAGTGGCGCTCATCGGAAGACCTCATCGCGTGTCGACGGCTGATCGCGGCGCCGTAAACACGCGGCAGGCCGCACACAGATAATTGTTACATAAGCTAATTATCTGTGTGCGGTGAGGTCGCTCACCCGGTGCGGGCCGGGCGGCGGGCGGCGCCGAAGAGCTGGGCGTCGGCGTGCGCGCGCTTGAAGAAGAGGTGGGCGTCGTGCTCCCAGGTGATGGCGATGCCGCCGTGCAGCTGGATGGACTCCGCCGCCACCGTGGAGAAGGCGGTGGTGCTGTGCGTGCGCGCCACCCAGACCTCCTCCGCGGCGGTCTCCGCCTCGGTGACCAGTGCCGATGTGGCGGCCTGGACGGTGGACTCGGCCGATTCGACGAGCACGTACAGGTCGGCCATCCGGTGTTTGAGCGCCTGGAAGCTGCCGATCGGGCGGCCGAACTGCACCCGCGACCTGGTGTACTCCACGGTGTTCTCCAGGCAGCGCGTTGCGGCGCCGACCTGTTCGGCGGCGAGCGCGGTCCAGGCGATCTCGCGCAGCCGGGCGGGGTCGACCGAACCGATGCGGCGGCCGGTGACGCCGTCGAACTCGACCTCGCCGACGCGGCGGGTGGGGTCCATGGTGGCGATGGTGCGGACGGCGGTCGGCTCGGCCTCGTAGAGCCCGGCGTCGGTGAGCACCAGGTGCGTGGTGGCGCCCGCGGCGTCGAGAACGTAGTGCGCGGTGCCGTGCAGCGTGTCGCCGTCGGCGCGCACGCCGGGCGAGTCCCAGCCGCCTGCGCAGGCCCAGCTGACGGCGAGGGTGCCGGTGCCTTCGGCGACCTCGGGGAGCAGCCGGGCGCAGGTGTCGGCGTCGCCCGCCAGCAGCAGCGCCTGCACGCCGATGACGGCGGAGCCGAGCATCGGCACCCCGGCCAGGGTGCGGCCGAGTTCGCCGACGACCAGCAGGGATTCGGTGAGCCCCGCGCCGATCCCGCCGTACTCCTCGGGGATGGCGAGCGCGGCGACGCCGATCTGCTCGCAGAGCAGGCGCCAGAGCTTCTCGTCGTAGCCGAGGTCGGTGTCGATGGCGGCGCGCACCGCGGCGGAATCCGCGTGCTTGGTGAGCAGGGCCCGCACCGACGTGCGGAACTCCGTCAACTCGTCGTTCACGCGGCCCACCCGCGTCCGGACGCGCAGCGCATCGTGGCTCCCGCGCTCATGCGGTGCCGCGCAGGGAGTCGGCGATCCGCGATCGGTGGAAATCGGAGGTGCCCCAGGCGCTTTGCAGCGCGCGGACCCTGGTGATCCAGAGCGAGAGGTCGTACTCGGCGGTGTAGCCGATGGCGCCGTGCACCTGCAGCGCCACCCGCGAGGCGAGGTACGCGGCGTCCGCGCACTTCAGCAGCGCAGCGGAGACATCGCGCCCGCGGGTGGGCTCGGTCGTGGTGAGCGCGGCGCGCAGGAGCAGCGGCTCGGCCAGGTCGAGCGCGATGAGCACATCGGCGAGCTGCTGCTTGACCGCCTGGAAGCTGCCGATCGGCGCACCGAACTGCTTGCGCTGCTTGGCGTACTCGGTGGTGGCGGACAGCAGCGCCTTGCCCGCGCCGAGCAGCTGCGCGGCGGCGGCGAGCGCGCCGTGGTCGAAGCCCGCCCCGGTGGCGGCGCGCACCTCCTCGCCCTCGGCGAGCACCTCGCCGGGCTGCACCCGGAAGAGCCTGCGCGCGGGGTCGACCGAGCGCATCGGCTCGCCGACGGTGGCGCGGCTCAGCCGCGGGCCGTCGGCGATCAGCACGGTCTCCGCGATATCGGCGTCGAGCGCGAGCGGCTCGCCGAAGGCGATGGTGCCGAGCGCGCCCTCCGCCAGCCCGGGCAGGATGTCGGCGGGCACCTCGGGCAGCGCCTGGAGCAGCGCGGGAATGGCGGCGGCCGATTCGACCAGCGGACCGGGCGCGGCGGCCCGGCCGATCTCCTGGAAGGCGACCAGCAGGTCGACCGGCTCGGCCCCGAGCCCGCCGTGCTCCTCGCTGACGGCGAGCCCGAGCACGCCCGCGTCGGCCAGGCCGCGGACCAGCGCGAGCCCCGGCCCGGTGTCGCCTGCGGCCCAGCTCCGGACGGCGGCCGGGGTGCGGCCCGCCTCGAGGAGTTTGCGCACGCTGGCCCCGAAGTCGGTCTGCTCCGGGCTGAGCGCGAATCTCATCGGCTTCCTCTCGGTAGTCCGAGCAGCCGCTCGGCGATGATGTTGCGCTGGATCTCGTTGGTGCCCGCGTAGATCGGGCCGGAGATGGCGAAGAGGTAGCCGTCGGTCCACGGCCCCGCCTGCTCGGCGGCGCCGCCGAGGACGTCCAGCGCGGTCTCGTGCATGGCCACGTCCAGCTCGGACCAGAACACCTTGGTGATCGAGGACTCCGCGCCCAGCTTGCCGCCCTCGGCCAGCCTGGTCACGGTGCCGAAGGTGTGCAGCCGGTACGCCTCGGCGCCGATCCAGGCGTCGACGACGGCATCGCGCTGCGCGGTGTTCGCCCGGTCGCCCGCGGTGCGCCACAGCTCGAGCAGCCGCTCGGCGGTGGCGGTGAACCGGCCGGGGCTGCGCAGCGAGAGCCCGCGCTCGTTGCTCGAGGTGCTCATGGCGACCCGCCAGCCCTCGTTCGGCGGGCCGATCACGTCGGCGTCCGGCACGAAGACCTCGTCCAGGAAGATCTCCGCGAACCCGGCCTCGCCGTCCAGCTGCGGGATCGGCCGCACCGAGACGCCCTCGGCGTCCAGCGGGAACATGACGTAGGTCAGCCCGCGGTGCCGCTCGGCCTCCGGGTCGCTCCGGAACAGCCCGAAGGCGCGGTCGGCGAAGGCGGCACGGGAACTCCAGGTCTTCTGGCCGCTGAGCAGCCAGCCGCCGTCGGTGCGCTTGGCGGTCGAGCGGATACCGGCCAGGTCGCTGCCTGCCTCCGGCTCGGACCAGGCCTGCGCCCAGATGTCGTCGCCGCGGGCCATCCGCGGCAGGATGCGGTCCAGCTGCTCCGGGGTGCCGTGCTCGAAGAGCGTCGGGGCCAGCAGGAAGATGCCGTTCTGCGCGACCCGGCCCGGCGCGCCCGCGGCGTAGTACTCCTGCTCGAAGAGGACCCACTCCAGGAGCGAGGCATCGCGGCCGCCGTGCTCGCGCGGCCAGGAGACCACGGAGAAGCGGGCGTCCGCGAGGGTGTGCTCCCACGCGCGGTGCGCCTCGAAGCCCGCGGCGGTGTCCATGGACGGCAGCGGGGTGCGCGGCGCCGACTCGGCCAGGAACTCCCTGACCTCGCGCTGGAACGCGCGCGCGGATTCGTCGAGATCCAGGTCCATCAGGCTTTCCCGTTCTCGGTCGCGGTGTCGCGCATGGAGCGGGCGTTCATGCCGCCGAGCGCATCCGCCCCGACCTCGGCATTGTGCGCGTGCGCGAAGTGGTGCAGCCCGAAGACCGAGTCCATGCCGGTGCGCATCCCCATCAGATCCTCGGCCTGGTTCACCGCCTTCTTGGTGAGCGCCAACCCGAACTGCGGCATCTGCGCGATCTTCTCGGCCAGCGCGGTCACCTCGGCCTCCAGCTCGGCGCGCGGCACGACCCGGTTCACCATGCCCCACTCCTTGGCCTGCGCCGCGCCGAAGCGGTCGCCGGTGAAGAGGAACTCCTTGGCGGCGCGCGGGCCGATCATCCACGGGTGCGCGAAGTACTCGACGCCCGGAATGCCCATGCGCACCACCGGGTCGGAGAAGAAGGCGTCGTCCGAGGCGACGATCAGGTCGCAGACCCAGGCCAGCATGAGCCCGCCCGCGATGCAGGCGCCCTGCACCTGCGCGATCATCGGCTTGGGGATCTCCCGCCAGCGCCTGCACATGCCGAGGTAGACCTCGGACTCGCGGGCGAAGCGCTGGTCACCGCCCTTGCGGTCGACGTGGTCCCACCAGAGCACGGCTTTGTTGTCGTAGTGCACGTGGTGGTCCTTGCCCGGCGTCCCGATGTCGTGCCCGGCGCTGAAGTGCTTGCCGTTGCCCGCCAGCACGATCACGGTGACCTCGGCGTCCTCGACGGCGCGCTGGAAGGCGGCGTCCAGCGCGTAGGTCATCACCGAGTTCTGCGCATTGCGGTAGTCCGGCCGGTTCATCGTGACGACCGCGATCGGGCCGCGCCGCTCGTAGGTGACCACCTCGCCCTCGTCGGGCACACCGTCAGCGGACATCACGAAATCTCCTCACGTAGACGACGTTTCAGCACCTTGCCTGCGGCGCTGTAGGGCAGCTGGTCGCGGAACTCGACGAAGCGCGGGACCTTGAAGTTGGCCAGCGTGCCTGTGGTGTGCGCGAGCACCTGCTCTTCGGTGAGCTCGGCGCCGGGCTTGCGCACTACGTACGCCTTGCCGACCTCGCCCATCCGCGGGTCCGGCACGCCGATCACCGCGGACTCCGCGACCCCGTCCAACCGGGCCAGCACCTGCTCGATCTCGGCCGGGTAGACGTTGAAGCCGCCGCAGATGTACATGTCCTTGAGTCGGTCGGTGATCTTCAGGTAGCCGCGCTCGTCGACCACCCCGATATCGCCGGTGTGCAGCCAGCCCTCGGTGTCGATGGCCTCGGCGGTGGCCTCCGGGTCGTCCAGGTAGCCGAGCATGACGTTCGGCCCGCGCAGCAGCACCTCGCCGGAATCGGCCAGCTTCAGCTCGAAATCGGCGATCGGGCGGCCGCAGGTGCCGGAGATGGTGGCCGGGTCGTCGTCGGGACGGCACATGGTGCCGAACCCCGCCGCCTCGGAGAGGCCGTACGCGGTGAGCACCACCTCGAAGGCCAGCTCGTCGCGCATCCGCTCGATCAGCACCACCGGGACGGTGGCCGCGCCGGTCACCGCGATCCGCAGCGTGCTCAGGTCGAACTCCGCGCGGTCCGGGAAGTCGAGGATGGTCTGGTAGATGGTCGGCGGGCCGGGGAGCACCGAGATCTGTTCCTCGTTGACCAGCCGCATGGCCGTCGGTACGTCGAACACCGCCTGCGGCACGATGGTCGCGCCGGTGAGGACGCAGGCGAGAATGCCCGCCTTGTAGCCGAAGTTGTGGAAGAACGGGCTGATGATCAGGTAGTTGTCGGCCTGCCGCAGGGTCGCGCACTCGACCCAGCCGCGGACGACGCCGAGCGCCTGCCGGTGCGCCACCAGCGTGCCCTTGCTGCGGCCGGTGGTACCGGAGGTGAAGAGGATGTCGGCGATGTCGTCCGGGGAGACGGCGTCGGCGCGGGTTTCGACCTCCGCACGCGGGGTCTGCCAGGCGAGGTCGCCCAGGTCGTCCCAGTGCAGCGCGTCGGCGGCCGAGCGCGGTGCGCCGGGGTCGACCGGGATCACCACGATCGACGCGATGTCGAGCTGCGGCGCCTCCGCGCGCAGCTCGGCGAGCCGGTCCCGGCCCAGGAACGGCCCCGCGACGAAGAGCGCGGCCGCGTGCACGCGCGCCAGCACGTCCGCCGCCTCGGCCGCCACATACCTGGTGTTCAGCGGGACCAGGGCGGCACCCGCGTACTGCGCGCCCAGCGCGGCCGCCACCCAGTGGTGCGTGTTCGGCGCCCACATGGCGACCCGGTCGCCGGGCCGGACCCCGCGGGCGATCAGCGCGCCCGCCACCCGGCGCACGGCGTCGAGCAGGTCGTCCCAGTCGAGCCGCGCCGAGCCATCGGCGATGGCGGGGGCGGCCCCGAACTCGGCCGCGGCCGCCCTGAGCGCCGCCGGGATGGTCTGAGCAGGGGTGCTCACAAATGTCCTCACCGTCGAAGCTACAAAGCAAGTGCTTGGTAGGTTACCCTAGCGTCGTGGGTGCGATCCAGACCTCAGAATCCGGCACGGCGGGTCCCGGCGGGGCCGATTCCGGCGATGCCGCCTTCGCCCGCGAGGTGCGCGAGTGGCTGGCCGACAATCTGTCCGGCGAGTTCAGCGGCCTGCGCGGGCTCGGCGGCCCCGGCCGCGAGCACGAGGCGCACGACGAGCGGCTGGCCTGGGACCGGCACCTCGCCGCCGCAGGCTGGACCTGCCTCGGCTGGCCCGCGAAGTACGGCGGCCGGGACGCGAGCGTGCGCAGGCAGGTGATCTTCCACGAGGAGTACGCGAAGGCGAACGCGCCCGCGCGGGTCTCGCACGTGGGGGAGGAGCTGCTCGGCCCGACGCTGCTCGCCTTCGGCACCGAGGAGCAGAAGCAGCGCTTCCTGCCCGGCGTCCGGAACGTCACCGAGCTCTGGTGCCAGGGCTACTCCGAGCCCGGTGCGGGCTCCGACCTGGCCGCGGTGAGCACCGCCGCCCAGCTGGACGGCGACGAGTGGTCCATCACCGGCCAGAAGATCTGGACCTCGCTGGCGCACGTCGCCGACTGGTGCTTCGTCATCGCCCGCACCGAGAAGGGCTCGAGCAGGCACAAGGGCCTCTCCTACCTGCTCGTCCCCATGGACCAGCCGGGGATCGAGGTGCGCCCGATCATCCAGCTCACCGGGACCTCGGAGTTCAACGAGGTGTTCTTCGACAATGCCCGCACCGCCGCCGACCTGGTGGTCGGCGCGCCGGGGGAGGGCTGGCGGGTGGCCATGGGCACGCTCGCGGTCGAGCGCGGCATCTCGACGCTGGGCCAGCAGATCCGCTTCGAGCGCGAGCTGGCCTCGATCGAGGAGCTGGCTACCGAGTCCGGGGCGGCGGAGGATCCGGCCATCGCGGCTCGGATCGACGACGCCTGGGTCGGGCTGCGGGTCCTGCGCGCGCACGCCCTGCGCACCATGGGCGAGAGCGGCGACGAGGGCGGGCAGGCCTCGGTCGGCAAGCTGCTCTGGGCCAACTGGCACCGCTCGCTCGGCGAACTCGCCATGGCGGTGCGCGGCCCCGCCGGGCTGCTCGCCGTCGACGACCTGGACGAATGGCAGCGGCTCTACCTCTTCACCCGCGCCGACACGATCTACGGAGGTTCGAACGAAGTGCAGCGCAACATCATCGCCGAGCGGGTGCTCGGACTTCCCCGCGAGGCCCGGCCGTGAGCGACAGCGCCGCCGTGGGCTCGAAGCCGCTCTCCGTCGCACCGGAACCTGTTGCGGGACACGGGCTGCTGACCGGACGTAAGGCCGTCGTGACCGCCGCCGCGGGCACCGGGATCGGCTCGGCGACGGCGCGCAGACTGCTCTCCGAGGGGGCCGACGTCGTGGTCTCCGACTGGCACGAGCGCAGATTGGGCGAGACCAGGACCGCGCTGGCCGCGGAGTTCCCGGACCGCACGGTGGGCGCCGTCGTCTGCGACGTGCAGAGCACCGAGCAGGTCGACGCCCTGATCACCGGCGCGACCGCCGCACTCGGCCGCATCGACATCCTGGTCAACAATGCCGGGCTCGGCGGCGAGACCCCGGTCGTCGACATGGACGACGCCCAGTGGGACCGCGTCCTCGACATCACCCTGAACGGCACCTTCCGCTGCACCCGCGCCGCGCTGCGCTACTTCCGCGCGGCCGGGCACGGCGGCGTGATCGTCAACAATGCCAGCGTGCTCGGCTGGCGCGCGCAGTACGGCCAGGCGCACTACGCCGCCGCCAAGGCCGGCGTCATGGCGCTGACCAGGTGCAGCGCGGTCGAGGCCGCCGAGCTCGGGGTGCGGATCAACGCCGTCTCCCCGAGCATCGCCAGGCACGCCTTCCTGGACAAGACCAGCTCCTCCGAGCTGCTCGACCGGCTCTCCGAGCGCGAAGCCTTCGGCCGGGCCGCCGAGCCGTGGGAGGTCGCCGCCACCATCGCCATGCTGGCCAGCGACTACACCAGCTACCTGACCGGCGAGGTGGTCTCGGTCAGTAGCCAGCGGGCATGATGAATCAGGTGACCGCCCCCGACGCCGCGAAGCCCAACCGACGCGCCGAACTGCTCGCGCTCGCCGCCGGACTCTTCGCCGAGCGCGGGCTGCGGGCCACCACCGTCCGCGATATCGCCGACGCCGCGGGCATCCTCTCCGGAAGCCTCTACCACCACTTCGATTCCAAGGAATCCATGGTGGACGAGATCCTCCGCGGCTTCCTCGACGACCTCTTCGGCCGCTACCGGGAGATCGTCGGCTCCGGGCTCGGCTCCCGGGACACGCTCGAGGCGCTGGTCCTCAGCTCCTACGAGTCCTTCGACCGCTTCCACGCCGCGGTCGCCATCTACCAGACCGAGGCCAAGCGGCTCCGCGGCTCCGAGCGCTTCGCCTACATCGAGGAGTACAACCGCGAGTTCCGCGAGCTCTGGCACCAGGTGCTGACGGCGGGCGTCGCCGACGGCACCTTCCGCGCCGAGCTCGACGTCGAACTCGCCTACCGCTTCCTGCGCGACACCGTGTGGGTCGCCGTCCGGTGGTATCGCCCCGGCGGCCCGGTCACGGTCGAGAACCTCGCCAAGCAGTATCTGACCATCGTGCTCGACGGGCTCACCGCCCCCGGGCACAGCTAGGAGTTCCGATGTCCGCACCCCGCCGCGCCCTCGATGCCTATGTCGTGGACGCCGTCCGCACCCCCGTCGGCAAGCGCAATGGCGCGCTCGCCCAGGTGCACCCCGCCGATCTCGGCGCCACCGTGCTGCGCGGCCTCCTCGACCGCAACCCCGTCGACCCCGCGCTGGTCGACGATGTGATCGTCGGCTGCGTCGACAATGTCGGCCCGCAGGCGGGCAATATCGGCCGCACCATGTGGCTCACCGCCGGCTACCCGGAGGAGGTGCCAGGGGTCACCGTCGACCGGCAGTGCGGCTCCAGCCAGCAGGCCATCAACTTCGGCGCGCAGGCCATCATGAGCGGCACCGCCGAGCTGATCGTGGCCGGTGGCGTGCAGAACATGAGCGCCATCCCGATCTCCGCGGCCATGCTCGCGGGCAAGGAGTACGGGTTCGACTCGCCCTTCGTCGGGGCGAAGGGGTGGGATCACCGCTACGGCACCGACGAGGTCTCGCAGTTCCGTGGCGCCCAGCTGATCGCCGAGAAGTGGGGAATCAGCCGGCAGGACATGGAGCAGTGGGCTCTCCGTTCGCACGAGCGGGCCCGGGACGCCATCAAGAACGGCCGCTTCGACAACGAGATCGTTCCCGTCGGGGACTTCCACATCGACCAGGGCCCGCGCGAAACCACGCTGGAGAAGATGGCCTCGCTGCCCGCCCTGGCCGAGGGCAGCCCGTTGACCGCGGCCGTCGCCAGCCAGATCTCGGACGGCGCCAGCGCGACCCTGCTCGCCTCGGAGTGGGCGGTGCAGGAGTACGGGCTGAAGCCGCGCGCCCGCATCCACCACGTCTCCGCCCGTGGCGCCGACCCGATCTTCATGCTCACCGCGCCGATCCCGGCGACCAAGTGGGCGCTGGAGAAGACCGGGCTGACGATCGACGACATCGACGTGGTCGAGATCAACGAGGCGTTCGCGCCGGTGGTGCTCGCCTGGTTGAAGGAGACCGGGGCCGACCCGGACAAGGTGAACTCGAACGGCGGCGCCATCGCGCTCGGGCACCCGCTCGGTGCCACCGGAGCCAAGCTGTTCGCCACGCTGCTGAACGAGCTCGAGCGACGGAACGGGCGCTACGGCCTGCTCACCATCTGCGAGGGCGGTGGCACCGCGAACGCCACCATCATCGAACGGTTGTGAACTCGGCGAGCCGGGCGAAGACCACTGCGGTGGACGAGCCCGGCTCGCACCCGCATTTCAGTATTGGGAGTGCGGGGTCGGTTCGGATGCGCTATCCCCATCCGGGTTATTGATAGTGAGAGAAACCTCGCCCGGCCGGAGGAGACGCAAGACCGGCCTCTCCAGCCCGAGCTTCGCACTCGATTGAGTGATGGACTCGCGAAGGTAGGGGTAGACCGCCATGACCCCGACTCGGGCCGCGAAGTCGGTAACGGCTTCCGCTGTGGCTTCGACCGGTTCTCGGAAAGTAAAAACAGCTGAAGCATCTGCGATGTACTCGCCTCCCGCTCCAGCAATAGTAGCCCTGCACCGAACTTCGAGACCGAGTTCATCTCGACCCAGCGCGATCTGTATGGACAGAGGCACTTCCCCAGCGTCGCGATTGCGTCGTCCGCTGCATTCGTAGAACACGATGTCGGTAAGTTCAGCAAAGGCGAGAATTGAGTCGGTGTCGGTGGCAACGCTCGCGGCCGAGAATTCTTCGCTCATATCGCGAGGCCGTATTCCGCCCGAAAACTACCGCCGGCTAGGGCAGAATGAGTGTCAATCCTGGACGGTGCATAGAAAGTCCCTGCTCGCCCGCCACCGAGCGCGACATAGCCGGTGATCTCGCACGCGTTCGAGCGGAGCGAACTTCTCGACAGGTCCAAGAGCGCACTATCGATGCGGGTGTGATCACTCATCGAAGGGAATCCGAGGTCGTCGGTCTCATAGTCCTGTCGCCGGAGCCACGCGACAACGTCGCCCCACAGCCAGACGCCACCGCCGACCAGATTCGCCGGTGTGGGGAAGGCATCCGCCCGCTGGCGCTCGCCTCGGACCCAGTTTCCCACTGCCTGCCGGGTTACTTCGGCTCGCTCGGCGATGTCCTGGCGGGTGACCAGATCGGGGTGTGACCGCACGGGCGAGAGTCCGCATGCCGCCAGAACACGTGCTGCGTTCATGGCGGCGCTGAGTACTTCGGCTCCTTCGGCGGTGACGGTAGCCAGCGTGAGGCCGGAGTGGGACTGGACCACAATGTCCAGATACCTCCCGACGTGCTCTATCCGCAGGTCACCGGGATCGGAGACCTGTGAGACCTCGAAAATGAGCTCGAACTCGCTCTGGGACATGTCACCAGCATGCGCCCCGGGTCGGCTGTTGTCAATTGACCACAGTCGGGCATATGGGGGCGTTACTACTTCATCAACTCGTGGCGGTCAGGACACTTCGCTGCCGACCGTTTGACTCGCTTGGCGGCATTTCCGGGATTCCGCGAGGTACCTGGGAGTGTGATGAAGTCTCCGGTCCCATCTGTGCAAGGGCAGTAGATCGCATATTTGTGGCCTTGGCGGCGCAGGCGCCAGCCCTGGTTCTTCACCAGTTCCTCGACCACTTCATAGACTTCTTTGTCAACCGACCCCCGCGCGTCTCGCACGCGGACCTCGGTCCATGCCTCACCCACTCCGATGTCTTGCGGCGGCATTCGCCGGGAAAGTCCATCGGGGTTTCAATCTGAAGCTCGCATGTTCACTCGATAAGAGTTTGATCGGACCCTCCCCCAAGGTCGAAGCGGTGGCCGCGTCGGCCATCCTGCACCGAAAGAGTTTAGAGGGCAGCGGCTGGGCGCCGGACGTCCGATGGTGATCGACACTCTCGGAGCTGTGACCTGCCGGTCTCCAGCAGGTCCGCGATGGTGACCGCCTCGGGCAGACTCCAGGTCGCCGCCTGCTCGGCGAGCAGTTCTTCCCACGAGGGTGCCGCCGCGGTATCGGAGCGGACCTGCAGGGCGAGCATGCCGATCCGGAGCAGAGCCGGAATATTCAGGTGCCGGGCCGCCATAGCGGCTTGGCCTGCGATGGCGGCCGCCGCCGTCTTGGAGAGGCTGATCGCGCCCGCGGCGGCGTGGGCTGCCAGCAGCATCTCGGTGCGTTTCGCTGCCGTACCGGAAGGGAGGCGGGCGGTGCCGGTCGAGCGGTAGGCCGCGAGGTGGGTGTGGGTGCGGATGACGACCTCGGTCGCGAGGACGCCGAGGCCGGGCGTCAGGACGCCGGAGCGGAGGTTCAGGCCTGCGTTCGCGTAGGCGTCGTGGGCGAACTTGCGCAGGGCGGGGTCCGGCATTTCACACAGCAGGGTCCAGCCGGGGAGCGGCAGGCTCATCGGGGTGACGAAGTCGGCGGCCCAGTGTTTGAGCAGGAGCGCGATCGCTCGGTGCGGGTCGGATTCCTGGGCGAAGGGCAGGCCGGAGCGGGTTGTGGTCGCCAGGCCGGTCATGCGTCGGCCGTCGTCCCAGTAGCTCCCTTCGAAGGTGCCGGTGCGGATCTGGTTCAGGGCGGTGCAGAAGCGGCCGATGTCGTGGCCCGCGGACTTGACGCGGTGCGCCGGGCCGCCGAATTTCGGGCCGGTGTAATCGATGGGGAGCCGGGCGGTCTCCCGCTCCCAGCGGCGCAGCAGGGCGCTTTTCTTCAGCTGGGACAGGCCGCCGAGCACGGCGGCGTCCACCTGGGTGTCGTAGAGGTTGGCGAGGGCGCCGAGCAGGCCGGTGATGCCGACGACCAGCAGGTCGCTGCGGTCCCACGGCAGCCGCTGGGCCGCCCGCCATTCGTCGAGCTGCGCTAGCGCTGTCGGATCGAGCAGATCGGCGAGTTCGGTTTCGCCTTCGCGGCGTCCCCGATGGTGGTCGGTGAGTTCCGCGTAGGTGAGCTCGGCGGGAGTGTTCGCGAGGCGCTGTCGCAGCGTGCGATCGGTCGGCTCGTCCGAAAGGGCGGCCGCGGCCAGCTTTTCGATGTCGCCGATGTCGCGGCTGAGGATGTCCAGGTTGCCGATGTAGTCGGCATCGACGACGCTCACGCCGCTTCCTCGAGGTCGTCGGCGAGGCTGGTGACTCCCTGCGCCAGCGTCTCGACGGTCTTCTTCTCGTCCGTGAGCTCGTCCAGCTCGGCGATCAGGGACTTGAGCTCGTCGTCCTCGGGACCGGTCACCCGCTCCCGGAGCCGGTCGGCGACGCCGCGGAAGCGGGCGACCCGGTCCTCGGCCGCGAGCCGGTGCTCCCGCTCCGCCTCCACCTCCGCCTGCTTGGCCTCGAGCTGCGCCCGGAGCTTCTCGATGCGTTCGGCGAGCGCCGCGACGGTCCTGCCCAGTGCCGTGACCCGCTCGCGCAGGCTGACGACGACGGCCTTGGCAGCCTCCTCGTTGCCGTCCACATCGCGGAGCACGAGCTGGGTCACCACGTGCAGCCGGACGGCGTCGGCGGCAATGCGCGCGGCCGTGAGGCCAGCGGCCTTCCCGGCGAGCGTGACCATGCCCGCCCCCGCTGCGCCGGTGAAACCGGTGATCAGCGCGGCGCCACCGGCCATGCCGAGTCCGCCTGCCGCGATCGAGCCGCCGCCGAGCGCCGCCAAGCCCGCCGAGGTGGCGACGGCGCCCGAGTAGCCGAGCACCAGTGCGCCGTACGCACCTGCGATGGCCGGTGCGGCGAGGCCGCCGGTTAGCAGGCCGAGCCCGAGACCTGCCCCGGCGAGGAGCGCGTACTTGGTCCAGTTGCCTGCCTTCGACAGCGTCTTGATCGCGTGCTTGTACGCGTTCTCCACGGCGTCGAGGTCTTCCGGGTGCAGCGGGGGCAGTGCCTCGTGCGCGGCTCCGAGAATTTCGGCGCGGGCCCCCTTCTCCCATTTGCCCTCCACCCACGGCTCGAAGCCGTAGAGGTCGATGAGCAGGAGCAGGGCCCTCGACCGCCGCGTCACCACCGCGGAGACCTCCGGCCCGGCGGCTTCGAGCGCCTCGAAGTTCGGCGCCGCGCCGTCCGCGCTGACTCGGCGCACGATATCGGCCACCGCGGGCGACCAGTCGCCATGCCCGCGGTCCGCGATGGCCGCGGCGGCGGCCGCGCGGAACCCGTTGCGCACCTCGCGCTTGGCGGGCAGGAACTTCCCCTTCGACGCCGCGATATCGCGCTGCATCATCCGGTACTGCCACGCTGTCAGGACGAAGTCTTCGTCGGGGGAGAGCTCGAGCTTCCGCTGCACCTGCGCCGCTTCCATGCGGTGAGACTAGCGACAAGGTTGCTGAATCAGGCGCTGGTCGTGCACTTCTCGACCGGAGTCGCCCGTAGCTCAGCCGGAGGCGCGCTCGTTCTCGCGGTGCCACCGCTGGGCACGGACGGCGCGGCGCTCGATCTCGGCGACCATCGCGTCCGCGCCGAGCGGGGCGGCTTCGATCGGGTCGCCGGTGCGGACCAGGTAGCGGCCGTCGTCGTAGTCCATCCACCAGAAGCCGTCACCGGGGGTGGGGCGGGCGTCGAGGGCGGAGCCGGGGAAGACCGCGACCTCGCCGAGTGCCTGGCGGGGGCGGGCGAAGACGCGGTCGAGGCGGGCGATGGCGCCGTCCGGGGAGCGCAGTGGGCGGTCGCGGTCGGTGCGGATGTCCACGCGGGGCAGGTGGATCGAGGGTTGGGTGCCGGGCCTGCGGGCGGGTAGGGCCGCGACGGCTGCCGCGGGTACCTGTTTGGCCTGGCCGTAGCGGAGCACGATGTCGGCGCCGGTGTCCGGGGCGGGGCCGGGTTCCTGGGTGAGCGCGGTGCCCGCATTGGCGCGGATGGCGCCGTGGAAGCGCACGAGGCGCGCGGGGTCGGTGTGGTCGAGGCCCGTGACCTCGATGCGGACGTCCGGCTCGAGCAGGACGTCGAGGGCGCGTTCCAGTTCGACCGCGTACATGTCGGTGAGGGTGGTGACGGCGGCCTCGCGGAGTTGTCGCAGGTCGCGGAAGTCCATGGGCTCCGGGCGGTAGCGCAGCGGGTACGGGAGGCGGTCGCGGCCGTAGGCGTTCCACAGCAGCTCGAATTCGAGGCCGGTGAAGCGCCACTCAGGCATTGTCGCCGCCGATCACCGGCGGCACCGTCCTCGGGTGGGAGTCGAGGCCGGTGAGTTCCTCGCCGTTGCGCTGGTTGATCAGGTAGTCCTTGGTGCCGGTCGAGTTCTCGTCGTCCCGGCGGGCCGCGCCCGCTCCCGCGCCCATCATGCCGGGGACGCCGGTCGTCGTGCGGGTATTGGTGCCGGTAGCGGTGGTGGCGGCGGGGGCGATGGTGGTCGATGGGGGTGCGCCGGTGATGCTGCGGCCCGGTGCAGGGGTGGTGACCGGGGTGCCGGAAGGGATTCCGGGGGAGGGGGTTCCCGGCCGCGACGGTGTGCCGGGGCTCGACGGTGTTCCAGGGGTCGATGGCGTGCCCGGGGTTGTCGGCGTGGCGCCGGGCACTGTGCTGGTCGGGCTCGGGGTGGTGCTCGCCGGGGTGGTGTTCGGCGTTGTCGAGGTGGGGGTCGTGGACTGGGTGGTGGGGTCGGTGCCCGCCGCCTCGGTCTGGGGTTCGTTGCCCGGCTGATCCTCGGTCGGGGTTGCGGTGTCGGTGGCCGGGACGTCGGTTGCCGACTCCTCCTCGATAGTGGGAGCGCCGGTGCCTGCCGGACCCGTGTTGTCGGCACCGGTCGGGGTGCCAGGGACGCCGGCGGGCGGTGCCTCTGCTCCCGGTCCGCTCACGATCACGGGGGCATCGGGCAGGACGGGGACACCGTGGTCGGTCTGCTGCGCCACCTGCCCGTACACGGTGCGCAGTACTCGCCGCGCCTCCTGTGTAGCCTCCTCCTCGGCGTAGTCGCCCTCCTTCATCACCCCCTCCTGCGGGAGGGTTTTGCCCGCGATGTCGGGGCGTTCCGTCACGTACGGCATGAGTGCCTGCGTCTGGTGCAGGCCGGTGTGCAGTTCGGCGAGTTTGAGGCCGACCATGGCTGCGGCTGTCGCCAGGTCCTCCGACCGTTGGGTGTAGTTCTGCACCGCCGTGACCGCCGATTGCGCCGCCGCGCCTTGCCAGCCGCCGTTCACCGTGCGTGCGAACTCCTCGTTGAACACACTCACGGCGCCGGTCATGTTCATGCCGATACCCGTCCACGCCTCCGCCGCCTGCTGTGCGATGGACGGGCGCATGGCGTTGACCGCGTCGACCATCTGGGTCAGCGTCATGCTGTCGTAGTTGTCCGGGGCGGGGATGTGGGGTGGGTCGTATTCGCCGGTGAAGCCGGTGGCGCCGCGGGAGGTGAAGTCGTAGATGGTGTCGCGTTCGCGGTTCCACTGTTCCTGTGCGTCGATGATGCGGGCGCGGTAGTCGTCGTAGGTCACGGCGTGGTCCCCGAGATGCGGTCGCCGGAGGCGATGTCCTGTTCTGTGAAGTTCTGAATTGCCTTCGCCACGGCTTGTTTGGCGAGTTTCACGGCATCGATGTGCTGGAGGAGTACGACTTCCAGCGAGCGGTCGCTGCCCATCGCCTTTTGGGCGAACTTCTGTTGCAGTACTTCGGATGATGGGAAGCCGCCGAACCCCTCCAAGAACGCGATGCTGCGGAGGTTCTGGTAGAGCTCGCTGAGCCGGGTCACGTAGTTGTCGCAGATCCGGTCGAGGTCACGACCAACTGCGGGATCAAGCGAGACCTGGCCGGCTTCGGCGGCCGCAAGAACGCTTTGCCATTCCAGGTTGGATGCTGTGGGGTCCATTCGGATGCTCAGCTTCTCGGTAGATTCACGGCGAGGTCATCGGCATGGCGGATCACCTCAGAGCACGGATCACCCAATTTGCCTACCGCGGGGCTGGTGATCAGGCGAAACGCGACGGTGCCCCCGGACACCTCGACTGCGACGGTGCACCCGAGGCCCCGAGAATCGCCGACATCGAGAAACTTCACTCCTGGACGACCATCGATCGAGCGATCCTCGAACGAGGTGAAATCTTTGCGCTGCCGCACTTCGGCGAGCGTAGGGCTGCCGGAGAAGACTGTCAGTTCGTACCAGTCCGGTGGTTCGGGACTCCAGTTGCACACCCTCCACCCGTCGAAGTCGACGCCGGCAACATCCGGGATCTTGCTCGCCGGATCCAACCCGGTCGCAGAAATGGCCGAATCGGGCAGCTCGCACGGGTCCCACAACCCCGCATCCGGATCGGCACTAGTACTCGGCGCCACCGTCGCAACCACCGACGTCTCCGGCACGACCTCCGCCGTGGGCCCACACCCCGCACTGATACCCGCAGCGGCGAGAACCCCCACCACAACCCCTGCCCTGCGCATCTCCGCACCCTCCCTGCCGATGCGGGGCCGGTACCGTCTCCCCGCCCCGGACGGGTCAGACGGTACCGGTCGGCACGAACACCGGCAATCAGTGCTCGGCGGCCACCTTGTCCAGCGCCCCGATCCGGGCGACAGCATCGCTGACGATTCGATCGATGAGCTCCGCACAGGTCGGCAGGTCATCGATGATGCCGGTGACCTGCCCGGCGGCCAGAACCCCTGCCTCGGTATTCCCCTCGACCAGCCCGGCCCGGAGCAGCATCGGCGTATTGGCCGCCATGACCACTTGCGACCACGTCAGATCCTTCGCCTTGCGCATGGCGAGCCCGTCCCGAACCAGGGTCGACCACTTCATCCCGGTCATCCCCTTGAACTTCGCCGCATTGGCGACAGCGGCGGTCAACCCGCGTACCCGCCCCGACTTCTCCAGCCGCGAGACCAGCTCGGTGTTCAGCACCCGGTGCGGCATCCCGTCCACCTTGAGCGAGACCACCGTGTCCTGGAGTTGCCGGGCGAGGTACTCCTGCTTGACCGAGTCCGGCACCGAACTCTCCTGCGTGAGCAGGAACCGCGTGCCCATCGCGACTCCGGCCGCGCCGTAGGCCAGAGCGGCGGCCAGCCCGCGGCCGTCGAAGAAGCCGCCGGCGGCGACGACGGGGATATCGACCGCGTCCAGCACCGAGGGGAGCAGCAGGGTGGTGGCGACCGGGCCGGTGTGGCCACCACCCTCGCCGCCCTGCACGATCACGGCGTCGGCGCCCCAGGAGGCGACCTTCACCGCGTGCTTGGCCGCCCCGATGGACGGGATGACCACCACACCGGCGTCCTTGAGCTTGGCGATCAGCTCCTTCTTCGGCGCCAGCGCGAACGACGCGACCCGTACGCCCTCGCGGATGAGCAGGTCGATCCGCTCCGGAGCGTCCGAGGCATCGGCCCGGATATTCACGCCGAACGGCTTGGAGGTGCGCTCCTTGGTCTTGGCAACGGCCTCCTCCAGCTCCGCATAAGTCATGGTCGCGGAGGCGAGAATGCCGAGCCCACCGGCATTGGAGGTGGCGGAGACCAGGCTCGGCCCGGCCACCCACCCCATGCCGGTCTGCACGACGGGATGCTCGATCCCGACCAGCTCGGTGAGCGGGGTGCGCAGCCGCGCGGTCACTGCGGCACCTCGCGGTCGCGCACCGACTTGGGGTCGAGCACCTCGCGGATGAGCCGCAGCTCCTCGGCGGTGGGCAGCCGGGACTCCGGGGCATCGGCGAGCCCGGCGATCTCGAACGAGGTGTTCTCCGCGACCTCGTCGGCGCTCACCCCGGGGTGCAGGCTCCGCGCGCGGAGCGTGTGGTCCGGGCCCTCGAAGTCGAAGACGCCCAGGTTGCTCACCACCCGGTGCAGGTGGTGGAAGCGAAACGCCGGGTTGGCCGGGTCGACCTTGTCGTAGCCGACCCCGGAGACAATATCGACCTTCTCCACGAAGACCCGCTTACCGTGCTTGGGCACGAAGTAGCTGGTCGCGTGGTTGATGGTGTTGCCGGGCGCCCCGCGCACGCCGAACATCTGCCGGGTCGGCTGCTGCAGAGAACCGAAGGCGGAGAGGTTCTGGTTGCCGTGCCGGTCGATCTGGTTCGCGCCCATGACGACGTGCCTGCGCCCGGAGGCGACCACGTCGAACACCTTGCGGAACGGGATCCACCCCTCGATCGGCGCCGAGCGGCCGAGCGCGGGCGTCTCGGCGAAGAACCTGGCCTCGCCGTCGGAGAGCAGCAGGTCCGGCTCGATGGTGAGCTTGGCCAGCCGCGCACCCAGGGTGGTCAGCGGCGACATCGGGCTCGCCATGATCTCGCCCGCCCCGGCGAAGATCTCGGCGCAGGCCACCGCGCAGACCTCGGCACGAGTAATGGTCACTGCTCCTCCTCCGCGAATCGCCGCACGGCGGCCTGGTACTCGTCCTCGGACACCGCCAGGTACGTGTCCACGAACTGCTGCCACGCCTCCGGCGTCTTGGCCGACTCCACGTAGTGCCGCTGGAACTTCTCGTCCCGGCCGTAGTCGTCGGCCGCGAGCGTGAAGTGCGCGCCGCCCGGCGCCTCGACCACGCCGTCCACCAGCATTCGGTTCAGCAACAGCGCCTGCGGCGGAACGGATTTCACCAGCTCCTCGGTCTCGACGACGCGCTCCACCGAGAGGTAGCGGCGCTCGGCCGCCAGGCAGTACAGGTCGTCGAAGTACGGGTCGATGCCGGTGTAGGCGGCGTTGCCGTGCTTGTCGCCGAGGTTCAGGTGCACCAGCGCGGCGTCCAGGTTGAGCGCGGGCATGGCGATCAGGGTCTCGTCGCCGTAGGGGGAGTCGACGGTCTTCAGCTCGCCCTCCCAGAAGTTCGGCACGTCGGAGCCGAGCCCGGCGCGAATGGGCAGGAAGGGCAGCCGGGCGGCGGCCGCCTCCAGGCCGCACTTGACCATGCCCTCGTCCATCTCGCGCACCACGATCTCGCCCGCCGTGCGCGCCTTGGCGAACCACGGGTCGTAGAAGGGCGGCGAGTCCAGCGAGACGAAGCCGTAGTACGCCTTGCGCACCTTCCCCGCCGAACAGAGCAGCCCCAGGTCGGGGCCGCCGTAGGTGACCACGGTGAGGTCGGTGATGTCCGAGCGCAGGAGCGCGCGGACCAGGGCCATCGGCTTGCGCCGCGAGCCCCAGCCGCCGATCCCGATCGTCATCCCGCTGCGCAGCTCGCCGACCACGTCGTCGAGCGACATCCGCTTGTCGCGCATCGTTGTTCCCTCAGTTCCCGGACCGGCGCGCCGCCAGATCCTCGTCGAATCGCGCCCGGATCTCGTCCGAGACCCCGGCCAGGTTGAGCTCGAAGGTGAAGCCCTGCTCGTAGCGGTAGCTGCGGTGCACGTCCTGCACGTCGATGCCGTTGAGCGCGCGCTTGGCGGCCCGGATGACCCGGCCGTCCTTGGCCGCGACGTTCTCCGCGACCTTCAGCGCGGCGGCGTCCAGCTCGGCGCGCGGCACCACCTGGAAGACCGAGCCGAAGTGCTGCAGCTGCTGCGCCGTCACCGTGCCCGCGGTGTAGAAGAGCGCGCGCATGAGGTGCTGCGGCACCAGCCGGGAGAGGTGCGTGGCCGCGCCGAGCGCGCCGCGGTCCACCTCGGGCAGCCCGAAGGTGGCGTCGTCGCTCGCGATGATGATGTCGGCATTGCCGACCAGCCCGATCCCGCCGCCCAGGCAGAACCCCTGCACCACCGCGATCACCGGCACTGGGCAGTCGTACACCGCCGCGAACGCCTCGAAGCAGCCGTGGTTGGCATCGATCAGCGCCTGGTGCCCCGGGTTGGCCTGCATCTCCTTGATGTCGACGCCCGCGTTGAACCCCCGGTTCTCCGCGCGCAGCACCACCACCCTGGTCTCCTGGTCGCGCCCGGCCGCGCGGATCTCGTCGGCGAGGGTGAACCACCCGGCCGACGGAATGGCATTGACCGGCGGGTAGTCGACCGTGACGACGGCGACGCCCGGGGCGGCGGAGTGACGGTTGATTCCCATCGCATGTCCCATCGAAGCGTTGGCAAAGCAAGCAGTTGCTTGGTAGGTTAGCACGGTGGCCATCGAAATCGACCTGACCGACCACGTCGTGCTGGTGACCGGCGGTGTCCGCGGGGTCGGCGCCGGGATCAGCCGGGTCTTCCTGGCCGCGGGCGCGTCCGTCGTCGCCTGCGCGCGCCGCCCGCCGGACGCGCCGATCACGGTGGGGGAGCGGACGGTCGAGTACCTGCCCGCCGACGTCCGTGACCCGGAATCCGTTGCGGCGCTGATCGACTCGATAGTTCAGCGGCACGGCCGCCTGGACCACCTGGTCAACAACGCGGGCGGTGCCCCCTTCGCGCTGGCCGCCGATGCCAGCGCCCGCTTCCACGACAAGATCGTGCAGCTCAACCTGCTCGCCCCGCTGCAACTCGCGCAGGCCGCGCAGGCCGTCATGCGGGACCAGCCGACCGGCGGCACGATCACCAGCATCACCAGCGTGAGCGGGGTGCGGCCGTCGCCGGGCACCGCCGCCTACGGCGCCGCCAAGGCTGGGGTGGACAGCATGACCACCTCGCTCGCCGTGGAGTGGGCGCCCAGGGTGCGGGTGAACACGATCGTCGCGGGCCCGGTCGAGACCGAGCTGAGCGCACTGCACTACGGCGATGCCGACGGCGTCGCCGCGGTGGGCCGGACCATCCCGATGGGCAGGCTGGCCGCCCCGGAGGACATCGGCCGCTGCGCCGTCTTCCTGGCCTCGCCGCTGGCCGCCTTCGTCACCGGCGCGGCGCTGCTGGTGCACGGCGGCGGCGAGCTGCCCGCCTTCCTCGGCGCCGCGACCACCGAACACCACGAGCAGCTGAGCTGACCAGGAGAAGGACGAGCATGAGCGAGCAGATCTGCGCCGGGCGCACCGTCATCGTCACCGGGGCGGGCCGCGGCATCGGCCGGGCCCACGCGCTGGCCTTCGCCGCGGCGGGCGCCAGGGTCGTGGTGAACGACCTCGGCTCGGCGCTGAACGGCGCCGCCACCGGCGAGACCCCGGCCGAGCAGGTGGTCGCCGAGATCCGCGCCGCGGGTGGCGAGGCCGTCGCCAACGGCGACGACGTGGCCGACTGGGACGGCTCGCGCAACCTGGTGCACCAGGCCATCGACACCTTCGGCGGGCTCGACGTGCTGGTCAACAATGCGGGCTTCGTCCGCGACCGGATGCTGGTCAACCTGGCCGAGGACGAGTGGGACGCGGTGGTCCGGGTGCACCTCAAGGGGCACTTCGCGCCGCTGCGGCACGCCGCCGAGTACTGGCGCGGGGAGGCCAAGGCGGGCCGCACGCCCGCCGCGCGGGTGATCAACACCAGCTCGGGCGCGGGGCTGCAGGGGTCGGTCGGGCAGGGCAACTACGGCGCGGCCAAGGCCGGTATCGCCGCGTTGACGCTTACCGCCGCAGCGGAATTCGGCCGCTACGGGGTCACGGTGAACGCCATTGCGCCGTCCGCGCGCACCCGCATGACCGAGACGGTCTTCGCGGAGATGATGAACACGCAGGGCTCCGACTTCGACGCCATGGCGCCGGAGAACATCTCGCCGCTGGTGGTGTGGCTCGGCAGCGCGGAGTCCGGCGACGTGACCGGCCGGATCTTCGAGGTCGAGGGCGGCAAGGTCGCGCTCGCAGACGGGTGGCGGCACGGCACCCCCATCGACAAGGGGCAGCGCTGGGACCCCGCTGAGCTGGGGCCGGTGGTTGCCAAATTGATTGCCGAATCGGTGCCGCAGGAGCCGGTCTACGGCGCCTGAGCCGATTCGCGCGAGCGCGGGCCGGTTCGGTACGCCCCGGCTATGATGGGCTCGCGTTCGCCCCGAAACCCCGTCCGGAACAGCAGCGGGCCCATGGGCCGCGCGCGTTCGACTAGGGGAAGGCTGGCGTATGGCCGGGGGTCGTGTGGTTCGCTCGACGGCAGTTGCCGCGGCTGTTGCTGTCATTGCGCTGTCGGTCCAGGTGGCGGCCGGTGCCGAGCCGTCCGAGACGGTGACCTCGACGCCGTCCGCGACCACGACGGCGTCGGCCGCTCCGACCACGACCTCGGCTGCGCCCGAGACTACCGACGAAGTGGAGTCGACGACCGGCACGGAGGAGGCGCCGACGTCGACGGGCGTGTCGGTGACCACGACCGTTCCCGAGGTTCCTCCGGTGGAGGAGCCGATCGAGAGCGCGGAAGCCACCGCTGAGCCCGAGCGCAAGGTGGAGGCCGGACCGGGGGTCGGCACCACGACGCCCGCGCCGCCGCCGCCCGCCGCGCCGCCGGTGCTGCTCGGTGCGGGTTCGGCCGGGCTCGGCCTCATGTTCATCGGGTCGGCCGGAATCAGCCTGACGGCAACCGGTTCCGGTGGACCGGGACTCTCCGTGTCCTCGGAGCTCGAACTGGGCGGCGCCGTCTCGATCGGCGCGGAGACCGGAGCGGGCGCACCCGGCTCGGTGAGCGCGGCCCCCATCGCGCTCGACCCGGCCGCGATCATCTCCACCGCGACGGCGCTCGCCCTCACCTCCGCCGTCCCCCTGCTCCTCCTCATCCCGCTCCCCGCGCTCCCGACCCTGGCGCAGCCCGGCGTGGAGCCGCCCTTGGACGGCCCTCCTGCGCCCGCTCCCGGCAATTCGGGCAATCCCGGCACATTCGATAGCCCCGAGAGCGCGAGCGACGCGGACGCGCCGGGCAGCGACGGCACCCCGGACTCCGCCGACAGCGGGGAAGCGCATGGCGAGCCCGGCACCCCGGACGCCGCCGACAGCGGGGAAGCGCAGGGTGAGCCCGGCACCTCGGCGCCAGGTGGCGATCGCGATGCGAACTCCGGCGGGCAGACGGCATCTGGCGAACCCGGCATCCCGGCGGCCCCGACCCCCGGCGCACTACCCGGCACCCCGGCGCCCGGAGCCCCCGGTGCACCGATCCCCATCGGCGCCCCGGAAAACGCCTTCACGCAACCGAACCCACCCGACCCCGAGGTCCGCCCACTGGCCGCGGACGACCCGATCCCCGCGGCCCCGCTCCTCCCGGTCCTCGGCGGCCTGGCCGCCATGGCCATCGCGGCTGCCGCCTCCGGCGCCGTGAGCTTCCGCAGCGCCGCCGCCGCCCAGGCGCGGCTCGACGCCGCCAGAGCCGAGTTCTTCGGACCGGGGAGCAGCCGATGACCAGGACCATGAACCGCTCGTACCGCCGGGTCGCCGCCGCGGTCGACGCCGTCTGCGCGGTCGCCGCCGACTCCGACGCCACCACCCTGGACGAGGTGGTGCTCGCCATCGGCCGGGAGCGCGGCCGGGACATCGAGATCACCAGCGCCAGGCTCGGCCCCGGCGTCTGCGGCCAGCGCCGCCGCTACCCGGAGCGCGACGTCATCGTGCTCGCCGAGGCGCTCCCCGGCCGGGACCACACCCTGGCCCACGAACTCGGCCACATCGTCTTCGCGCACGAGGGCGCCCCCGCCGAGGAGGTCACGCTGGCCGCGAGCGACGACCTCATCGCCTACATGCTCAGCCAGCGCTCGCACCAGGAGATCGTCTCCGACGGCGCCGACGAGCACGCCGAGTGGGAGGCCGAGACCTTCGCCGCCATGCTCATGACGCGGCTGCGCGTCTTCACCAACCGGGGCGCGGGCGTCTCGGTCCTGCGATTCGACGAGGCACTCGGATGACGCCGTGGATCACCGCCGTGCTGATCTGGATCGCCGCGGGCGCGCGGGTCGGGCGGGTGCTGGTCAAGCCCGCCACCACCGCAAGGGTGGCGATCGTGCTCGCGGTCGCCGCGGTGGCCACCGCGGTCACCACCGCGGTCCCGGAGATCGGCCTCGCGCTCGACCACGCGCTGCCCGGCGGGCTGCCCTCCGGGCTGCTCTCCACCGGCGTGCAGACCGCCGCCTGGATCGGCTTCGCCACCGCCACCTCGGTGGTGGCCTCGGCGGCCTGGCCGGTGGTCTCGCGCGGGAACCTGCGCCGGATCGCCGCGGGCATCTACGGCGTCGGCACCGCGGCCGCGGCGGTCACGCTCGCCTGGTCCACCACCTTCGGCTCGGCCTTCGTCGTCCTCGGCTGCGCATTGGTAGTGGTCACAGGGCTGCGCAACCTGGACTGGACCGCGCTCGGCCGCGGCATCGCGCTCTACACCGCGGGCACCGCCCTGGTCGGGCTGCTCGCCGCCGCCGATATCCGCGCGGCCATCGCCGGGGAGCGGGCCAGGGCGGCGGGAGCGGCGCTGCCGTTCGCGCCGGCGTGGGCGCTCGCGGCGCTGCTGATCGGGCTCGGCGCGGTGTGGATCGTGGTGGAGCTGTGGCTGCGCGCCCGGCTGCTCATGCGCCGCACGCACGCGCTGCACAGCCTGCTGGTGCGCCGGTTCCCGCAGGTGATCGCGCACGAGCAGGCGGCGTGGTCGACCCAGTTGCGCGCCTCGGACCAGATCACCCAGATCATGGACGCGCTCTACCTGCAGGCGGGCGGCGGCGCGCGCTTCGCCGCCGGTGACCCGCCCGCGCAGGTGCCGGAGCGGGCCGCGGCGGTCGCCCGCTGGGCGCGCGATCCGCGCGGCGTCGACTGGGTGGACGCGCGCTGGATCGCCCCGCCCCCCGGGATCAGCCCGCGCGGGTGGGTGCAGGCGATTGCCCGCGCCTTCCAACCCAGCCCCGGCGCGCACGGACGCAAATGATCGGATGAATTAGGGCGCCCCGAATTCCGGGGGCGCCGGGGGGTCCGCTGGAGATTCGCCGATCGGACCGATGGGTCGGAATCGCGGCCCGCCGGAATGGCGGCGGAAGCGCGCTATCGATCTGACGGGAATCCGTTTCGCTTCACTCGTGCATTTTTGCGAATGCACGTGCAGATGAACGTTAAGCGCACACAGTGGACACTCGGTTGTCCGAGAAGTGTCCCGGCGGCGAGCCGTCGGGTTGTGATAGCTCACAACGCGGCGCGGTGCGGCCCCCTGGACCGCAC